>CAZATH010000036.1:0-11048 GCA_964487995.1 uncultured bacterium | reverse complement strand
CAGTTTATGTCTGCCGGCAAGTTTGCCCATTATCGGGGCAAGTTCATGTTTTTCTACCTTGCCTATGATGTGAGTGGCATTCTGTGCTGGGTCAGATATGATATACAGTGCCAAGTCTCCATTTAGAGAATACACATACTGGGAAATTTCTCTAAAGATTTTTTCACTGCTTAAGGCTCCGGGAGATCTAAACTGCCCTATGATGATAGTATAACCTCCAATGTGATATTCTCGAGTATCGCTGTCTACCAAGAAACCTTCCATATATGCCTCTTTGAGCTTATTCATAAACCATGATTTGCTTTTTCCCGATATACGTTCTACCCTTCTTAGCATGTCTATATCACGCTGTGTTGCATGGAGTATACCTCCTGCTGTGTCATCGCATATTCCAAAGCCAATGAGTAGTGCTACGTCTTTGGGCATGTCCTTTATCATTTCACCTACCAACGTGCTTGTGGCACCGATGGGATCTATTATCATCTGTGGAGCTACAAGATCCCCCTCCTCGTGATGGTCTATGATGATATCTATGGGATTGTCTCTTAGCATAGGATGTAGGGAAATAGAAGAGTGAAAGTCCAGAAGGGCAAGGTGCATATCTTTGGATATGCTGTCTACGGATATAGGTGCTTTTTCGGTATATGTTGATAGTATCATCTTTACCGCTACATTGGTGGTGTCAGGCACAAAATATGGTATATCCTTTGCCCTGCTCATGGCATATGCCGATGCCAGCGTGTCAGGGTCGGTCTTCAAATGTGATACGGCAAGTAGCATGTTATTTAGGCCTCCCTATGTCTCTGTAGTGGACAATGCAGTTTTTACCGAGATGTTTGGCATGATACATTGCCCTATCGGCACGGTGAATGATCTTATGGGATGTGATCTTTTTTTCTCCTTTGGGATAGTAGGTGTCTATGCCTATGGAGACGGTGGATGGTATGTTTTTGCCACTGATGGCATCTTTGATTCTTTGGGCAACCATCCTTGCTTCGTCTTCGTGGGTATCAGGGAGCACTACTATAAACTCTTCACCCCCATATCTGCCGGCATAATCTGTAATTCTGATATTTTCTACTATGGTATTTGCCACCGCCTTGAGCACTTTATCACCGTGGGCATGCCCCAGTGTATCGTTGATTTTCTTAAAGTCGTCAATATCTATAAATAGCACTGATAGGGGTTCTTTGTTTCTTATGGAACGCTGTATTTCCCTTTCTAAGATCTTCAAGATATACCATCGGCTATAAATACCGGTAAGCATATCCTTTATTGCTTTTTCACCAAGGCTTATGTTTTCAATGAGTGATAGCACCATGTCAGACCAGCGGTCTATCCACGACAGGTGTTCTTGATTAAATGCCTGTTCTATATAGCGGTTTTCTGCGTATATGATGAGTTTTCCTTCTTTGCCGACTTTTTTTATGAATATGTAAGATGGCAATTTGCCAATGTCGTATAGTTTTTTGGTTCTAAGCAGTGTGTCTGGGGTTTTATAATATGTTTCTTCAAGTTTCCCTATGCCTTTAAAGACGGAATACTCTACAAAATATGTATCACTCCCCTTGTATAAGATCCACATATTGGAAGCAGGCAGTTTGATATACGAAAGCACGTTTTTCAGTAGGGTATCTACAGAGGGTGACGATGCCAAAATAGTGGACAGCTCACTGATAAGCATCTGGGATATGTGTATGCCGGCAAGATTTCTGACACCTTCAAGAGTGGTGTAGGAAGTGGGGATACCCAATACTTCGGCAATATATCTTGAGTATGCAGCTTCGAGGTACGTGTATATGGCAAGTGCGTTGTGAAGGTGCGTGGTGTAAGAGGGTAGTATTCCCTCCATTTTATACAGACTGCCTATATACATTTCAACTTTGGCTATATCTGCCAATTTCCCCTTTCTGAGAAGTTCCTGTTTCTTTTCCTTTAGAAGGTTAATGCCCTCTGCGTATCTGCCTGTTCTGGCGGAACTATAATATATATGCCGTATAGACCTGTTATATACCCTGTCTTCATTTCCAAATATGGCTTCCTTGAGAGTGGCAAAATACTCGTATTCTTCATCGTATCGCTCCCCTATCAGAGATTTCCACTGCTTAAGATAGTATTCTGTGCTTTCGATATCACCACCGCTCATGGTATAAAGAAGTGATGCACTGTAATATAGTGGAATATAGTCCCTGGGTATGTTGTGGGTTTTTATAAGGTTTTTCATTTCCTCTATTAACCGTTTTACCTCGTCAAAGTAGCCATATGAGGTATTGATATGGGAAAGAGCCCACATTACGGCTAACATGTCCTTGGGTTCCATGATATTCATCAGTATAGGCTTAAATACGTTCCACATCTGGGTTACCATGCTATATGGTATACCCATTGATGCGGCTTCATAGATGTAGTTAGAAAAGGGTATAATGGCTCCTTCAAGGTTGTATATGAAGCTTACCTCATATGCCTTATATAGCAGTAGTGCCATGTCGAGGTAAGTGTCTATACCGTTGCGGGAAAGTAGTGCTGCAAGGTTGTTGTATAAAATGCCCAGATGCCAGGGTGCGTTATTTTCTCTTGTCATGTTTATGGCGTATTCTATATCCTTTAGTGCTTTGCTGTCTTGACGGAATATGATACCGATGCGGCTTCGAATAATGGCACATCTGATACTGATTTCGGGATCCGCAAAGTGATTTCTGCCGATGTATAGCATGTAGCGTTGGAGGGTGTCAGAGGACAGATTTTTTTCTGCATATAGTATAGATAGCATGGCGTGGGCAAGCAGTGAGCTTGTGATGATGTTATATGGTTCTCTCAGTCGCTTTTCAATCTGCTTTTTAAGAAGTTTCTGAATGTCTTGGTCTAACTTGGTGTATACCTGGGACAGCATAAACAGTGTTGCAGCACCGGGCTTATCTAAGCTTAGTAGCTTCTTGGCAATATGCTGCTCTGTTTCTGTGATATCGCCAGAAACCGAGGCAACGTATAGGTATGTCTCCATATCGACCTTTGACAGGTGATCTATCCACATGTTTACAATGGGCTTCATGTGGAGGTGGGCAAGCCTGTAGAGGCGGAGCCTTTTGAGGGCTGATATATACATCTTCATATTTGAAAGTGCCTCTTTGACCTTTCCAAGCCGTGAATATAGGTATGTGCGGGCATACAGACTGCCTGGTGTCTGCCTGTCTAAAACCGATAAAACAGACATGATATCTTCTTCGGTGGCTTTTTTGAGTAGATATTTAAATAGCTTTCTACTACTGAATTTCACAAAGATACCGTATGGTTGGATATATCCATCGTCAGTAAGTTTCTTGTATATCTTTTCCTCGTCTCTTTGTAGTAAAAATCGCTTTACGGTTTTTTTTAGCACATAACCGTATGAGGGCATGGCAAGGAGTGCTATTTTCATTAGAAGATCACTTTCCCTCTTGTCAGAGGGTGTATCAATGTAGCGTGTAGGGGGCACAAATGAGATGTTTGCTCCCTTTACAAGTGACTTATCAGAAAGTGTGATAATGTAAAAGGGGTTAGAGCTGTTTCTACCTTCAATGGTGTTTAGAAACATCGTAACATCGTTGTCTTCATCAAGGGGATATTCTGAAAGCACCCATGTGTAGATGCCATTTTTCTGAGAGACTTTTTCCATCAGGTAGGCGATGGTGTGATACACAATGATGCCTCCGATATCGGGATACGGCTCTGTGGGTATGTCCGCCTCTGTATAAAGAGATTTGATCACTTTTCCTGCAAAGCCCCCTAGTTCGTCGGCAACAGCTGGACCTAGCGTTTCCCATATATACTTGATGAGAGCCGATAGGCCATAGGTGCCATCTGGGGTAATTAGCTTAATATGAATATGTTTGTCGGGAAGCAAATCTTTTATATCTTCATATATGATACCCTCTGCCTGTATGTGTCCTACGTGGAAAGTGCTGTCTGTGTTGCTGAGAAACTCCTTTAGGTGCAACGTTCATCACTCCAAGTTCTGATTGTACTAAAATATCCATCAAAATGATATATCATTTTATAATACCAGATTATAGGAGATTATATGAGTTTTTAAAGAGGGTAGTCTTTGTATACTACAATATCTTCTCCAGTGGCTATGGCTTTTCTCAAGGCAAGGGTGCTTCCAGATATCAGGGAGTCGGAGCGTTTATAGCGAGGTGGATAATCGGTACAGTCTATGCCGGCATGTATAGATATGCCAAGCTTTCTTAGTAGCCTGCCCTTTTCTATAATGCGTTTGGCAACTAATGTTGCCTCGTGTCCCGGTGTTGCTGGTAGTATGATAAGCACTTCATCGGCACCTAACCTACCTGCTATGTCTACACCTCTGATGTTTTCCGATATAAGCTTGCCTATTTCACGGTATATTTCCCTTTCCCACATATTACTAATGTCTATGTTCTTTACAATGCCTAAGGTTATCACAGAGAGTGGTCTTTTTTCACGCTTCATCCTTTCAAATTCTTTGCTAAGCCTATGTCTGATATACCACGTGGTGTAAAGTCCTGTCTGTGGGTCGCTAAGGAGTTTTCCATTTTCTGAAAGTTTCTTTGCATAGGTTAGTATATTTTCAGCCCATACTGACAATACAGAAAGGTGCTTCTGCTGGAATGCCTCTTCCAGAAGTGGGTTTTCCATGTATATGGCAAGGGAGTTTTCTCCCTCTCGGATTTTGACATAGATATAGGAGGGAGATGTGCTGATACCGTAAGAAGACATCGTTTTGGCTATTGCCCTCGGATCTTTGATAAAACCCCAGAACATGTCCTTTATAAGGACATGCTCCCTTTGGTATATCTTGCCATCTATTCTAAGGTCAATCCAGCCTGAGAAATATGGCACTGGTATATATTTAAAAATGCTGTCTAGAAATTCCTCTACAGATCCTGCCCCCTTGTGGGATACTACGTGCATAGCATGTCTGTCCAAGAGTAGGTGTAAGATCTCCTGTAGTGTGCTTTCACTATATTCTATGGGGGTTATCGTTCCTTCTATGTCTTCCATGTGTGCCATGCCAAGATACGATGAGAGAATGTGGGTAAGAATCATGTGTTTCTTTGCGATATGGGGATTTCCCGAAAGCCTGTAGAGTGCTGCCAGGTAAAGCTCATCTTTGGCGGCCTCAAGTAGGTTGCTATCTTCTAAATCTTTATTGATTTGATCCTTTATGACCTCTATACCCTTTTCTATCTTTCCACTACGACTTGCCGTGTAATAGGTGCAGTGGCTATCCAGAGTGCATATGCCACCGTGTTCCATAATATCTAAGGCTTTCTTCATTTCCCTTACAGTGTCGTCTTCTCCTGCTGTACGTGTATATAGTTCAAGGTAATATCTGGCATAGGATATCTCATGTCTTTCCTTGTGATACTGATATCTTAGCAGTAAATACACCGATTTTAAGAAGTGGGGTATATTGAGTGTTTCTATGATATTTTCAATCTCTTTAAATGTCTTATCGGCTTTGTCCTTGTAGCCATATTTTAAGTAGAGTGTGGCACGTGATAGAAGAAGCCTTAATCTTTCTAGTTCTGTGGTAGAAAATATGTACTCTGCGGTATCTACCATTTCTATTAGATCTTTATACCTTCCTCCACCATCACTTTGAAGGGTAATGAAATTGTGAAGGGCAGATAGTATGTGGTAGGTTTGACCATATATTACCGAGAGCTCCAGTGCTTTCTTCTGAAGTGAAGCAAGCTGAATGTTGTTTTCAACTCCTATTTGTTTAAGGGTATACACAAGGTTGTTGTAAAGGGTGGCAAGATACATATAACTTTTGGATGAAAGGGCAAGGTCTATGGCTTTGAGTATGTCCCTTAACCCCTCTGTGTATTTGCCAAAATATAGGTATATTCTGCTTCTTGTGGTCAGTGCCTTGATTTGAAGGTGCGTATCTTGTATTTCTTCTGTCTTGATGTGGAGCATTGCCTCCTGAATAGTACGGATGGAGAATACATCAAGGGCGAAGTATGCACCTAAAAGGGCATATGCCAGTATTGTTTCTGTGTTTTTATCTCTCTTTTGAATGTTCTTTCGTATATACCCAATGAGTCTTGAAAGGGTCTTTTCATCTAAATATTTTCCAAGCCATGCGATGTTTACAGCGGTCTCTGGGGACAGATCTTCTGAACTAAGGAGGATATTTATACCTTCTCTTACCAGTGGGCTAACCTCACCACTGAGTGATGCTATATCTATAAGTACTTTCCAATCGCGAACAGTGGCTTTTCCCTTTAACTTTTCAAATAAGGGTTGTATATTTGCCTGTGCCTGCCATGGTAAACCTTCTTCTTTGGAGCGGATAAGATACCTCCTAATATATTCCATCTCTCTGTCATCGCCTTTAAGGTGGTGTAGATGGGCAAGGGTATATAAACTGGCTGAGGAGCCGATATCTTCTATAAACTGAATAACGTTGTCAAGGTCTTCATTGCTTGCCTTTTCTATGGCATGTTTCCATAATGCCCTGTCGGGTATCTTGATGTAGCCGTTGGTTTCCACGACAAAGCCCGTGTCCCTTAGTTTGATATAGCCTTTATCTAAACCGTAGGCAGATATCAGCTTGTAGGCAACAGATCTTCTCATATAACCGTAGGAGGCATAGGAAAGCAGTGCAAGGTACCTCAGTGTTTTGCCAGCTTTACCGCGGGGTATATCCGTTTGTGTATATGGAATATCTACTTTTAATGACGTTGCAAAGTCCATCTTGGGACGGTAAGAGATGGCAATAATGTGATGGGTATATCTACTTTGAATGCTTGATAGGTCTTTTAGAAGGTTGTAAAGGTCGTTTTTCTCATCTAGTGGATATTCTCCAATGATCCACACGAGCTTTTCGGTTCCTAGGTTCTGTGCCACTTTGTCCATCAAGTATGCAACGATGCGGTGGGCATTTTTCCCGTGTACATCGGGATATGCAGATATGTTAAGCTTTGCCTGAGGATATAACGATTTGATAAGTTTACCAACAATGCCACCTAATGTTTGGATATCTTCTGGTTTAAGGTATCTCCATAATTCTTTTAGCAGTGAACTCCTGCCGAATATACCACCACTTTGAATAGCCCATACCCTGACTACATTACCATCTACTTGTATATCGTCAGGCGTAGCTACGGGATGGTCTACGATACCAATATGTATTCCCTTTTGGCTGTGAGATAGAAACTTACTTATATGAACGTCTTTCATAGCACAATTTCACATATGTATTGTATCAGATGATTTCAGGTATATTTATCGTAAAATAATACTGAAGAGCAGAGGTGGGGGTGAAAGATATGGCTTTAGAGCATCTTATTCCAAAAGGTGATGTGAAGTATCCTGGTGTGGAAAAGTGTCCTGTGGTACTTCTCCTTGATACATCAGGCTCAATGTGGGGTGAGCCTATTCAGGAGCTGATGGATGGCATGATCTCACTGGTTGAGGCTATTAAAGAAGATCCCAAGGGTAGTAAGGCTGTAGAGATAGCCATAGTGACCTTTGGTGAAGGTGTCCAGGTTGTCCAAGATTTTGCGCCGGTAGAAGACGTAAAACTCAAAGAACTGCTTCCCAAAGGGACTACCCCGATGGGTAAAGCCATTCGTGAGGCACTGGATATGATAGAGTATAGAAAGATGCTTCTCAGGGGACAGGGTATCCAGTATTACAGACCGTGGCTTGTGCTTATCACCGATGGTGAACCAACAGATATGGAACCAGGTAGTGCCATGTGGGAAGAGGTAAGGGAAAGGCTTCTTGATGCCGAGAACAGAAAAAAGGTTATATCTTGGGCATTTGGCACAGAGTCTGCCAACTTTGACAAACTTAAGATGCTGTTTCCCAAAGGCAGGGTATTTCGTCTAACCGATTACAAGCAGGGCTTTAGAAATATGTTCTCATGGCTTTCCTCTTCACTTAAGATGGTATCTTCGTCAATGCCCGGTGAAAAGATCAAGGTTGAAAATCCTGCATCACTTGAGGGGATAGAGATAGAGCTTTGATGAAGTCGTATGCCATTGGACCTTATATCATCATGGCAGAGGAGGGGATAGGGGGGATATATACTTTTCTTAAAGAAGCCCTATCCCCCTTTGACCATGATGTGATGATATTTGGCAGTGGTATACTTTCCCATCTCTACCATGGTGAGGAGCTGGTGCCATTTTCCATTGCCGTGTCGGTAAAGGATATGATAGTACCTGTTGTTGCCAAAAATCCTGATGTGAGTTGGATAAAACCTATTGTCATAGCCACCAGTAGGGATGTGGCGCGGCGGCTTCAAAGACGTACAGGTGTACCTTATGTGTACCTTGAAGATGTTCCGGGTAAGATATTGGCTGCCGTTGAGGATATTGTAGGAGAATTTGTATATGGTGTTGAGCAAGATAAAATCGAAAATATCACGTGGGAAACACTCATCTCTAAACCTTATGTATTTGCCCTTCGTGGGAATCTCCGTTTGCTCTGGCGTGTATTTCACCTACCACCTGATAGGCGAGTATACGAGCTGTATGCCCAGAAGTACCTACCTGTAGACTTTTTCTTTTCCATGCCTGTGGGGTGGCTTTCATGCTGACATATGTATACGGTGCGTGCACGGGAATCAGACACCGAAGCTTGGGAGAATGTGGTGGTGATAGTGCCCTTGCCATGTATGTTGATGATACCCTATACTTTGCCATCTCAGATGGTGCAGGTTCTTCATCTCTTTCCCATAGGGTAGCTGATGTTATCACGTATGAAAGCGTAAGGTTAATGATTGGCGGTGTGGCAGTGAGGGATGTGCCCCTGTTTCTTGCCCCCATGATAAGGGAAATATTCAGTGGCATTGACAAGAGAGAACTCTATGCCACACTGGTCATTGGAATGTATAAAAGAGGCAAACTTTCATATATCTCTATCGGTGATAGTGTCCTGTTGTGGAGAAAAGGTAACGTGTGGCATGCATCGGAAGTTGTCAAAGGAGAGTTTGCCAACGAGACGGTATTTTTGCTTTCTGATGGTTGGAAAGAAATGATGATAACCGGTGAGGTTTCTGGTGTAGATGCCATATTTGTCTCCAGTGATGGACTAGGTGGTGCCTACTTCTTCTATAAGATGCTAGAAGATAGATGGTATGTAGAACCTTCCCATGAGTATTTAAATAAACTGGTAGAAGCGGTAAACACTGGAGAGTTGAGCTTTGATAATGTAGGGGATCTGCTATGTAGTGATAGCTTGATGGAATTCAACGACGACGACAAGTCTGTGGTGATAGCATATGTTGGTCTTTAAAAAAGATGGCTCCCTAATCAGGTTAGGTGAGCGTGTGGGAAGTGGTGGTGAAGGCACCATATACAGGACACAGGAGGGTTGTGCCAAGCTTTACCGCTCTCCTGAGATTGCCAGTGAAAATCTGCCAAAGGTGATAAGGCTTCAGAGCATATATTGGCAGAATGTTCAGCGTAAAGAGTATCAGAGGGTATTTGAAAGGGTACTCATCCCGAGAGATATTCTATTTGACCGGATGGGAAGATTTGTAGGCTTTCTTATGCCGTGTCTCCCCAAAGATGGCACCATAGTGCTTATTGATTATCTCTCCCATAACCACATGAAGACACTGACACATCCGTGGGATATGCCTACCCGTGCAAAGATTGTGGGAGATATTGTAGGGTATGTATTGCTCTTACATCGTCTTTCTGTGCTTCCTATAGATCTAAACGACCAGAATATCTTCATTAGGTTTACCGGTTCGCAGGCTGATGTGTTTTTCATTGATACCGATTCATACCAAGTAGAGCGTATACCGGCTCGTGTTATTGCCGGAGATATAGCACCCCCTGAGTTTTTCTCAGGTATTCACCTTGCCTCTGAAAGGAGTATGGTATATGTTCTTGCGGTTATTGTCCACCGCATTATTATGGATGGTTTTTCGCCGTTTCAGTTTATCAGGAGAACCGATATTAGTCCCTTTGAGATAAAGAAGAAGGGCTATTCCCCACTTCGTATTTCCTCCCTTAAGCCTCCCCGCGGCTATCCACCTATGCGTAGGTTGGGAGCCCTTAAGGATGTCATCGCCGCTGCTATCTCTCCTAATATATATGAAAGACCGGAGCTTTCTACCTTTTATGCAGTTGTGGATAAGTGGATAACTACTGTGGATAACTTGTGAAAATATATATTTTTATGTAGGATACGGCATTTTGAGAGTGTATGCTTTCAAATTCTCTGTATAAGCCCACTTATTTATCCACAGGTGTTGTGGATAAGTGTGGAAAAGTGTAAAAATCACGATAAATCGTTGTGGAAAACATATTATGTTGATATGTGGATAAGTGTAGACGTTGGTGTTTGATATGTATAAATATGCATTTGAGAGGGTATAATGTTAGAGGAAAAGCTATCGGGAGGTGCAGGCTTTGAAAAAGATCGTGTGGGGCAAAGGCTTAGAGACCGGCTTTGCCGTTATAGATATGCAGCACAGGGAGCTTGTAAATAAGATCAACAAGCTTATAGATGTATTGCACGGTGTAGATGACCAGTTTACCATGGATGAGCTGTTTGTGTTTTTGGAAGAATATGTAGATGTTCACTTCCGCACAGAGGAAATGTACATGGAGCAGACAGATTATCCCGAGGAGCAGGAGCACAAGAAGATACATCACTGGTTTGAAGAGAAGGTAAAAGATCTTCATGCCAAATATCTTAAGGAAGGAAAAAGTGCTTCCCTGGTTGAGGATGTAGAAAAGTTTCTTGTAGACTGGCTTGCCGAACATATCATGAAAACAGATAAGAAACTAGCACAGTATCTCCTAAAAAAGCTTAAAGAGATGGGCGGTAATCAGTAAAAATAAAATTTCTCTGTGGGGGTGATTAGATGTTTGACTTTAAATTTAGGAAGTTTATTACACCGACAGTTGTTGGTATCATCTATGCCTTGGAGTTGATTGGCCTTACCATTGGTGTTATCTTTGCCATATATTCAGGCTTTCAGGTATCGTCTACTACTGGCTTTCTATACCTGCTTGGTGGTATTATAGGATGGTTTGTCGGTGTAGTGGTACTTA
>CAZATH010000035.1:0-11136 GCA_964487995.1 uncultured bacterium | reverse complement strand
TCACTGCCTTCTTCCTTTGCCCCTGCTTGGTCGCGTTCCCGTCTTTCGCCGTGCCATCTTCCCAGGCAGGCAATAGTTAGTATACCAACTTTTTGAACGTTGTCAATAGTATATATTTGTATATATATATGATGAGCCTTGAGTAATACATATAATTAATAGAGACAGTAGAGAGAAAAGAGGTGAGATAAAGCCAAATGAGACTCACGCTAACTTTAGTAGCAAGTGCAATATTATCAGCATTTATTATTGGTCTTGCTATATGGATAATACCCTCTACCACTAATAATATAGTCCCCGCAGCCACATTTAGATATACAACTTCAATACCTGAATTGGCACATATGGTAAAAATTGGAGATCTCATCATCGATTCAATGAACAATCCCATAATGAAGGTAAGTTCCGTAAGCATTAGACCACTAAAGGTAGCAATGATAGCACCATCAGGAACTGTCAGAATTATTAATGATCCACAGGTATGGGAAGTAATTTTTAAAGCCAATCCAATTAATAAAGGTATCGTTCCTCCAATGGTACTAGGAGGATCCCTCTACATAAAAACACCAAGATGGAAAAAGTTAGTAAGAGTAATTGAGCTGGAGGTCAAAAAATGAATATACTATGGACATTAACAGGACCATGGAAACACCATCGCTGGCAAAGAATGTTTTTAGATCTAAGTAAGCATTATGAAGTTAATAATATATATGTAATTGAAAGAAGCTATGATATTCTCACCTACCCTTTGAGAGGTTGGACCAAAAAACTTACTCCTCCCATACCACTATCTCTACCTGTAAATCCTAAGCTAACTATTGTAAGATATCCCATGTTATACCCTGAGAGATTTGATCACATGAAATTACTCACAAAGTGGCTTTTACCTGTTATAAGCCACCTCAAACCCGATATAGCAATTCTATCATCCCCTCTGCATATACCCTGGGCCCTATCTATAAAAAAAAGTGGTGGCAAAGTGATTTACTTTGTATATGATGAAATTCTATATACTGAAGACGGAAATCCCAGAAAGGATACTTTACAATTCGAGAAACAAATGGCAAGAATAGCTGATGCGATAGTGGTAACCTCACCAACATTAATACCACCAAGGCAAAAATATAACAAACCAATATTTATAAGACCCAATGGCACAGATACTACCTTATGGAAAGGACCTCACCAAGAACCTGATTTCCTAAAGGAAATACCATATCCACGTATAATATTCCACGGACATATGGGACCGTGGATTGATGAAGAATTATTTGCATATATCGCAAAAAACATACCAGATGCACATTTCATTGTAATAGGAAAAATACAGGGAAAAGCACAGGCAATTCTAAAACAGATATCCAACGTTCATATCTTACCATTCAGACCTCAAGAGGAGGTAGCAGCAGCCGTATACCACTCAGATATAGCGTTTATGCCATTTAAAACCAAAAACCATTTTAGCAGAGCAATCAATCCACTTAAACTTTATGAGGCACTATCAGCAGGAATACCTGTTGTTATTTCAGATTTACCTTCTGTACCAAATGGGAAAGGTATATATAAGTATCACTCCAAAGAAGAAGTTCTTAACATAATAAAAGACGTGTTAAACAGACCACCTGCCAGAAAAGATCTACAACAATTTGCAGAACAATGGGATTGGCATAATATAAACAAAAAAATGCTTCGAATCATAGGAGGGATTGGTGGTGGCTAAGAAAAGAAATAAACAAATAGACGTTATTTTAAGCTTGGTAATATTATTGGCAATATTTTCTATTATCTTTTATATATGGAACATCATTAACAACCCTCATCAATCAGAAAAGGGATACACTGCTACCATAACACTCGTATGGAGAAATGTACCAAAGGAACTGGCAAACAATATAAGAGTAAATGATCCCATATTTGTCGGCTCTAAACCTTCTTACATTGTTGTCAAAAAGTGGACAGAACCTTATTTAATTTCAGTGCCTACCCCTCAATCGGCAACTGTGGTAGAAAGCCAGGACACCTTTAATATCTATCTACAAATACGAAATCTTACTCCTCTAAGTTCAACAACTCCGCCCATCGGAAAAAATCTTGCCATTTTAGGAAATACAGCCCATATAGAATCATATATATGGCAATTTGACGGCATAGTGGTAAATGTAAATACAGCAACATTTTCTCCAATTTCCCATGACTACTTACCACAACCAGAAACACGTGGATGTGAGTACAAGATTATTGCTAGAAATGTATATCCCTCTGTTATTTCACACATAAAAACAAATGAACCACTATTTGATGTATTAGGTAGAAAAATACTGATATTAAAAAATGTAAAAATATCACATCCCCTAATATATGGGTGGACTCCTAAAGGAATAGTTGCACAAGGCGATCCAACCAAGAGCGATATAATACTAACTGTTTCTCCTATTAAGGGAAATATACCAATATCCATAAACGGAAAACCTGCAAAAGTAGGTCGTGCACTGGAAATCAGGGGTACTGATTGGAGAATCTGGGGACGCATTATAGAGGTGACCTGTCCATGATGGGATTTCTTTATCGCTTAGTATTATGGGTATCGCTGCTGTTTCCTTGGATAGATTTCTTTATGAAAAGAAAGATACATATCTATCCTCTTAGCAACATATGGGATGATATATTTATTATTATCGTATGGTTAATGGTAATAGTAAAACTTAGAGACATCATAAAAAAAAGAGAGCTGTGGATTCCCTTTGTTGTTTTCTCTGCAGTCTTTTTCATAAGCGCAGGTATTAATCATGTATCTATATTGATTGTTCAAGATGTAATCAGAAGACTTTTACTACCTTACGGCATCCTGCTTTTTCTATCGGCATCTGATATAAAACCTAGAGAGGTCATTATACCCCTCCTCGTGAGCACTATTCCATTAGCCATATTAGGTATATATCAATTTATCAACAAAGTACCAATACCACCTGATTGGGTTGACTCTTTAGTAGATACCCAAACAACGAGAGCTTTCGCCATATTCATTAGTCCAAATATACTGGCCTCTATATTAGAAAGAGTAGAGGCAATTTTGCTGGGTCTAACTATTGGAACAAAGGGTAAATGGAGATATATATATGGTGGCCTATTAGTGCTTCATCTAACAGCACATGTTTTTACTCTGTCAAGGGCATCGTTGCTTAGTTTTATTACGGCAGCAAGCATAGGTTTCCTGTTTATTAATATTAAATTTGCCATTCCCTGGCTCACCACAGGTTCCCTAGGGGCGCTCGTCATTTCACCTATTAGAAAAAGATTTTTAGGACTCCTATCACCATACTACAGATACAAAAGTGCGCTTGGTGGAAGACTTTTCCAATGGAAAGTAGAAATGCAACATTGGCATAAGTTTCCAATATTGGGTTCAGGACCTGGAACATTCGGTAGTATTACTGCATGGAACCTGGGGCTGGGAGGAAAATTCAGAATAGATATGTTGTATCTACGTATACTAGGTGAAATGGGAATCATTGGTCTAATAACATTTCTATGGTGGATAATATCTATACTGGTAGAGTTAACCATGCAGTTATTTGACTATACCTTAAAAGGAACTTCATATTACATTGTTTGGGGAATCACAGTTGGATATCTCTCTTTTCTCATACAATCTATGGCAAATAACCATTTTGAGGTAATACCCCACATGGTATTTACGTGGGCACTAGTTGGTGTGGCATTATCAAGAAAAGACTCCAAAAGATCATGGCTAGAATCATAAAGGCAAAACTACATTACATAAAGAGGTATATCTCGTTGGCAGTAATGTATGCAATATTGATTACACCCGCTGGTGGCAAACTATTTGCCACACCAAATGGTTTTTTATCCATATCTCCTAAAAGCATTTTTACCTATACTCCCTCTCTAACACTCAGCTCATATCATATGAGAAGGAACACCTTTATCATTAACAATTTCTCTTTCAGTATAGACAGAAACATAGCTAATATAAAGGAACATCTCTACGGAGATACACTTGTAGTCTTTAGTACTATTACCGATACCATTGATGTATATCTCTACGACACCTCTTGTATAAAACATGTTCTACGAGAAACCATTCCATTGCTCAAAGACGTTGTAGTAAAAGATAATATGCTAACTGCTATCACATATCTTGGTGAGACAGAGTTAGATATAACCGTAAACACACATGTTGATAAGCTGAAAAAACCTAGCATTATACTATTACCAACCATTGATAATCTTTCTCTAAAGCAAGGCAGTATACCGGCATGGGTTAATACTACTGCCACTTACACCTATAATGGATATATTCTCCACATAGGAGACGACATATATCCCACCGCAAGTGGAACTTGGTACACAAGAGACCATATTAATTATCGAAACATTACATCAAACTTATACTTCCGAGGCAATAGCACAACATGGTTTATTGGAAATATGCCTATAACAGCAACAATTTCTAAAATATGGGGACCCGTGATATATACCTATGCTTATCGGAAACATCAATGGAAAAAATATCAACATAAACTGATATTAGACGACACAACAATGGC
The DNA here is from genome assembly GCA_964487995.1 of uncultured bacterium. Classification (GTDB taxonomy): domain Bacteria; phylum Coprothermobacterota; class Coprothermobacteria; order Coprothermobacterales; family JAADFF01; genus JAADFF01. Next base: position 6,568 of record CAZATH010000035.1, on the reverse strand, counting down.
AATTAAGGCAAAACACTTCGGATATATTACTATAGGACAAAACCAACAAGAGCTTTTCGTTGCCTTGTCAAGTACCCAGACAACAATATTCTTCATTTACAGTATAAATAATAACCAACTAAAGTTTAAAGAGACAAAAACATTTCCAGATCTATTTCTTATAAGAGGTTCATATGCCATTTCACCTAGATCAGGATATATTATGAAGTTGGGAACGTGGGGAGCTCCCATACCTCCAACCAAGAACATCGGAGAAATTCTCATAGACCTGCCATTTGTAATAAGCAATTCATATTTAGATAGTCTTCATATCAGGTGGTGCAAAGATGGCAACTCGTAGAACACATATCATTATTCTAATGGTATTCTTAATTTTCTTTATTATTGTTATTGAACTTGGCTTCTCATATATACCATTTGCACTTGCAGAAGACATACCTATTTTTAAAGATGGCTCTATTATGTGGAAATCACCTGTTGGAACACTATCTCTTATATTAGGAGATCCCGGTACAGGTGGTTGGTTTTCTTTTCCCTATTTGTATACTTGCTCACAAGACTACGTACTTGTATGGAACTTCTTAGAAGGATATCCCAAATTGGTATATCGCTACCATGAACCTGGTGCTAAAGACATTGTAGGTTATAAGAATTTTCTATTGGTGCAAGTTAAAGATGGAATAAACATATATCAAATGGATACAGCCACATCATTTATTACTTATGGTGGCATATACTTACCATGTGACAACGGACATTTATTATGGGGTACCTCTGCCATCTCTCCTACACTTCCCACAGTACACGTGGAATGCCCTGATGGCAAAGTATACGGACTCTATAAATGGGACTTTCATATCACACATCATTTTAAATCCTCAGATCACACCATTCCTATTCCACCTATGGTATGGAAAAATGTTCAAAAGGTATATCGGAATAGAATCTTGGTTTCTAATTCTCTTCCCTTATTTGTAGAAATATCCAATGGGGTATGTGAAACTAAAAATTACTTCGTTACACGAAATCATAGCTATACATTTATCCATACAAAAGAACCACCATATACAGCAATATATCAAAGTACTGGAACTCCCATCTGTGGCAATGAAGATACAATAGTAATTTATAAACATCAAAAAAACAGTTCTCTCCTAAATATATGGTCCAAGGGAATAACTTCTTCTATATCTCTTCCTGAAAAACCACTTTCTATAATGGGTTCTTATGATCACTTCATTGTTACCACGCAGAATAAGGCATATCTACTTTCAACCGTACCACAGTATATAGTTAAAACAGCATCTCTACCTCAACCATTATATGTTAAGCAATGTGACAATGTTATTTGCCTGATAGGATCTGAAAAATCAAAAAAAATCTTGTGGTTTGGATTCTACCGCAACAGATATTTTCCCAGCATACCTTGGGTTGCTGAAAAAAATTATCGTGACCGGTTCCTTATCACCAAAGATTTCAAAATAACACCCACAACATCACAAGTTATAGTAGCTATCCAAGCTAAAAATGGCACATATTTAATCAATAAACGGGGAAAATCATTTTTACCGGGAATGTTAATTCATCCACCAAATGTAAGTTTGGACTATAAAACAACTACTCTGTGGTGGGTAAAAGATAAAAAACTTTATCATTGCTTAGCATCTCCTGCAGCTATACATCTTGCCCAAAGTCTAGATAACAACTCTCTTATATATACAGATATCTGGTGTCTGGAAAAAACAACTTCTCAGCCTATCTATGAAGGTATATCCATATATACTGTAATCATCATACTCATCTTGGTCATCTTAATGGCAAGAGTTTTCTTTAGGAAACTGAGAAAGAAAAAAAGATATCTTTCTAAAAACTATAGAGTAAAAACCAATAAAACAAACAGACATAAAATAGGTAAAAGACAAACTAAGAAAAGAAAAATATGGAGATATAGTTCTTAATTCTTTTCTAATGAGGATGAATACACAACCACCCTATTTTTACCTGTTCTTTTGGCATGATACATAGCGATATCAGCCATTGCGATAAGTTCATCTGGCGTAGAAGCATCCATCTCAGGAATAGAAGCTATTCCAATTGAAACGGTAATATTATATGGCTTATCTTCAAATGCCTCCGAAATCTTATGACGCAACCGTTCTGCCACATAAGTAGCATCCTGAGCAGAACTACCCAACAACATTACCACCATCTCTTCTCCACCATAACGAGAGGGCATGTCCACCGATCTCACATTGGTTTTTATTACATGACCTACCCGACGTAAAACCTCATCTCCCTCCAAATGACCATATCTATCATTAATACGTTTAAAATCGTCAATATCCATATAGAGAATAGCAAGCGGTCTACTCTCTTGAATACTCCTCTTGAATTCATCATTTAGTCTAATAGAAAAATACCAACGGGTATAAAGACCAGTCAAAGAATCATAAATGGCCAGTTGTCGCACCTCGTTCCCAACCAAAACTGATTCTACAATTCTTAAAACCCTTTTAGACATATCCAGATGAATATAATCAAAAGCCCCGGCTACAGAGCTTTCAGCATATAATCCTATAGTATACTCTTCTCCTGGATATACAACCTGGAGATAAGAGGGAACTCTAGATACCATGCTACCTTCTTTTAAAATATCCCTTGCAGTTTTGGAAAAAGAAGTGCCCGAAGAACCTAAGCCGTATGACTTGAAATATTTAATTTCCCCTTCTTTACATGCAAACACAAATAACTTTTCAGCAACGAGAACATACAACATCTCTGAAATCAACCTATCAAGGAACAAATCAACACTATCTGCATCAGATATATAAAAAAGCATATCAATAAGAGATTCATACAGAGATGCTACAGTATCTACTCGTCGATAATATGTAGACCACTGAATAAATATATCTTTGGCTGGAAGATCATTATTTTGACTATCCGGTCTTATATAAGAAAGTATACCTTCCAAGTTACTTGCCTGTTCTTCATAGCCAGCCTTGAGGAAAAACATATAAGCAGATTTAATAAATTCTCTGCTACGCAAAGTATCACCAATCTTATATAAGAGTTTTCCTTTGTATACATAGGCCACATTTTTGGAAAATTCCATACCTGCATTGATAAGTGATTCAATGACTTCATCGTAAAATAACAAGCCTTCTTTTTCATCACCCTGATTCAGATAATATGAAGCATATGTCCAAAAGGATAAATACCACAATACAATATTTTTTTCATGTCTCACATCTCTATATGGCAAAGAGGGTTTCTTGTCATACAACCATACTTCTGACATATCTCTTAAAACAGCCACATAGGGATTATCTTCAGAAACCCACTGATATAACTCTTCAAATAATGTGCTAAAAAGCTTTTTGTCTCCTATCAAAATAGCATACAAAGCCTTCAAATATACAACAACACCAGGCATACTTGAATTGCTTTCAAGTAACTTAATATAAAGCTTTGCTTTTGGGAGATTACCACTAACCATGTAGTGAAATGTCACCTTGGCAAGAAAGTATGTTTTATTATCCCTAGAATAGAACTCCATATGAGAAAATTCAATAAACTCATCTATCACATCGTTTTCAGATATTTCTCGGAGATTTTCAAGCATATCACCAACCAACAATTCAAATAGCCGAGTTGTAGGAGGGGCTACCCTGTAAGCCTTTATCAGAATATCTACTCTTTCAGTAAACTCACTGAGAGGCTTTTCCCTCAATAATGCCCGTGCAGATACAACAATAAATAATGGACTATTTAAATCATTGGCAATGTCATAGGCTCTTTTAATCATGGATGCTCTAGCAGTGGTTTGCTCAGAAATTAACACTATATACTTGGCATAGTAATAAATAAATTGCCACATAGGAGAAATTTTCTCCTTGATAGTCTCAAATAAATCATCAATAATAAAATCCCATACTTGATTTTCAAATGCTCTCCACAATAAATCAATGAAATGAACAACCACACCTTTAGCATCTTTTGAAGTTAAAAGAATATCTCTGACTGGTTGATGATTATCACTTAAAAACATTACCTTTAAAAAGTTATAAAATCGTGCTAAATACCCCCTTCTGATTACAAAAGAAAAATACTCTTCAAACACCTTCAAGAGATAGGGGTCATATACGTCAAGCCACCACAAGAATGATGCAAGATACAATTTCTCAACAGGAGACACATCCTCTCTCTCTAAAAAATGTTCTTTTACCCCCAAGAGTTCATATTCATACTCAGCAAGATGAAATCGCACAATACGAAGACTTCTAACGATTACATATCTCGAAACCCTATGCTCACCAAGTTTTTCTAAAGCCAGATAAACACGTCTTGTAAGAAAGACTTTTCTCTGTCTTAAAACCATAGAACATAATGGACTCAGCAAATTCTTCTTCTCACGCTGACTCATTTGTCCAAGGAGATAATTCATAAAATGAGTAGAAACAAAACGAAATCCACCCTGGGGAAATGCCTCCAATATTCCTATGCTTACAAGTGCATAAACTTGCTTTTTTTCCTCTTCTGATAACAAATCATAAATCTCCAAACTAATATACCCATCATATCCAAGTGCCCATATAGCTAACTTTCTTAATAAATCCTGTAAACTAGTATCAAGAGCATTAAAAATATAAAAAAATATATCTTCCAGGGTACCTCTACCACTGATGTTGGATACCAGCTTATTTATAAAGTTTGCCAGTCCTAGGCTACCGTCTGTAATTTCCCACAAAAATATACTCTTATCTTTAAACTGTTCTTTAAATTGAGCATAATTAACACTATCAATACGAATTATATGGTCTTGAGGTACATTCATAGAAGCAGCATCCCTTACTATTACAACAATCTTACGTTTATGGGAGGTGGGAACATTTCTTAAGCGAAGCAAAAACTTATTTATAAATGGAACCAAAGTATCGTGAATATCGTCCAATACCACAGCTACATCTTCTCTATCATCTAACACAATTTCAAAATATTGTGCCAGCAATCCCAACAGCACATCTTCTGCCAAATGATTTTGTGTTAACAAAGATTTCAAACTAAGAGAAGGAGTAGTACCTACATCATCAGGAACGTCAACGCTAAAGTATATCTCCATAGCAGCTATAATCGACTTAACCGGATTTTCCCGTGAAGCTAAATTAACAACCAGGGGTGTATATCCTAGCTGTCCCAAGACAGAAGATACCAAATAAGTCTTCCCTACCCCTGTAGGACCTGAAACGATGGTAATATTCCAGCCCTCATAATTTGTTGAAAGTTTTTCTTTTAATTTATCGGCAATCATCGTTTTCCCTCCACAGTTATTTTATCAGTTTCATGTAAAATATAAAATATGAGCGGTGAACAAAATGTATTGGTTTAAAGGAAAAGATAGGCATCTGACTTACACATATACCGTATTAGTTTCAGTCTTGATATTCACAGTTGGTTATATTGCTTTTTATTTCATATCAGAAATAACTCCACTTAATGCCCTTCCTCTCAGAAATTGGCATATCCAAACAGCATACGACAAAATCTACGAAAAGGGAATATTAACCAAAGACGGAGGAACAACCTATATTCTCACCCACCGTGTTTCACTGGAGAAGATTTTTTATATAAACAACCCTACCCTACTATTCGAAGAAAGTATCATTCCTTCAGAAGTATTTTTAAATAACCGTGCTTTGAGTATCTCGTATATCTCTAAAGGATATCAACATAACACATATCTAATAGCTTACAAGCTACCTTCTTCTGGTATATCATTCACAAATACCATCACCGTTTACTACACCACTGGAAATAAGGTAGGATGGCAAACTCTACCACAAATCGTTTCAGAAAATTACGTTAAGAAATATGTATTATTTCATACCATTAGACTCTTCATAACAACACAAGCCACATCCATATTATCAATAATAGGATTATTGATATTGGCTATTGCATACGGTTTTACACAAAGCAAACATTTATTACCACTCTCCGCCGCCTTGTTTCTAATATGGATACTATCAACATTCAGTACACAAACTTACCTTTCGCTATATTACTTTTTACCCATACCTTTAGGTCTTATCATATTGCAACAAATTATATACAGAAACGCTGACATAACAGAGTCTTTACTCATTATCAGTCTTATGGTAGTCACCGTTATAATTCCTGTTATCCCTTCATACAATCCCTCTTTCTCTCCAACAATCAGATTAGTAGTGTCTATATTGGCTATCATCCTCACTCTAAGATACATATACAAAGTAAGCCATGAAAATATCCCTACAATTTACTGGGTACTCAGCTTATTTTCAATTACACTTGCAGAAAGTTTTCTTCAAATAATAACTACTTCTTCTAACATACTTACCACAAGTTGCCTTTTAACATCTTCTGCTACTGCCTTGCTATTCTCTATACTCGGTATAAACACATCCACATTCTTCAACACCAAACATCCCGCAAATACCATTGAGGAACTATCAAGAAAAAACATACCCTTTACATCTGTATTAATAAAATCGCGGGGACTTATTAAACAATCTGATGAACTAATAAA
>CAZATH010000034.1:0-11152 GCA_964487995.1 uncultured bacterium | reverse complement strand
TTATCTATATCGATATCCAGAAAATACAGGGGAACAAGTCCCACAGGTGTTAAAACAGAAAACCTACCTCCAACATCTGGTGGTATATCAAACATGGTAATACCTTCTAATTTTCCAATATGTCTTAAAACACCTTTCTCAGGATCCGTAATAAATATCATGTGCTCTTTAACATCTACTCCAGCCATTTCCAACCACTTTCTAACTACAAGATACTCTGCCGCAGTCTCAGCTGTTCTTCCCGACTTGCTAACAACAATTACCAATGTATTCCTCGGATCTAGCATATCCAATAGTTTACCCACATAGTAAGGATCAACATTATCGGGAACCCATAATCTTGGCAGACCCCTTCTCTCTTTTTTTCCTAAACTATTCCAATAAACACCTCTAACAGCATCACGGACAGCTATTGTGCCCAATGCAGAGCCCCCGATACCCAACACCAAGATATCATCAAAATCTTTTGTTTTATACGGCATCAAGTTCTCTTTTAATGAGGTCAAATCCTGAAAAGGTAACCTTGTAAAACCAGGGGATTCACTCCAAACAGCCTCTATATAATGCTCCATCATTTCAGCATCTTGTCTAATATCTTCCATACGGACACCATGCTCACCTATATTCTCCTGGAGCATACCGGAAAAATCAAATTTCAACATACTATCCACCTCCTTATCCTTTTACAACCCCCTTGGGCACATTTCTACAAACTCTTCTGGCAATAGACACCCTCTCAAGAACATTTATCACCTCGTCAACATCTTTATAGGCATCAGGTGCTTCCTCTGCCACTGTTTTTTTAGAGGCCGACATTACCTGAATCCCTCTTTGTCCTAACAATTCTATTATCTCCTCTCCACGATGTTTCTTCAGCGCTTGGCGACGTGACAATATTCTTCCTGCACCATGGGCAGTAGTGCCAAATGTCTCAGATAAAGCTTTCTTTGTAGGAACAAGCACATAGGAAGAAGAGCCCATATCTCCAGGAATAAGTACAGGATGTCCTGTTTTCTTATATATATTAGAAAGCTCTTCTCTGCTAGCGGGAAACGCCCTTGTAGCCCCCTTTCTATGAACTATCAGCAACTTCTCCTTTCCGTTAACATTATGTTTTTCAAGTTTTCCTATGTTATGTGCCACATCGTAAAGGAGAGTCATATCATCATAAGAGATACCAAAGACCTTCATAAACACTTTACGTATACGATGCATAATAATCTGCCGGTTCGCCCATGCAAAATTTGCCGCGGCAGCCATGGCAGAAAAATACCCAGTTCCCTCATCAGATGTGTAGGGAACAGCGGCAAGCTGCTTATCAGGAACCGATATTCCATAACGCTTCATTGCATAGGCAACTGTTTTAATCCAGTCGGTAGCAACTTGATGTCCCAAACCACGAGAACCTGTATGAATCATAACAACCACTTGATCTTTAAAAATTCCCCAACGCTCAGCGATATCACCATCATAAATATCTTCAACCTTCTGGATTTCAATAAAGTGATTGCCAGCCCCCAATGTACCCAATTGTTTTTTGCCCCTCTCAAAAGCCTTAGAAGAAATTTCCGAAGGATCAGCCTCTATCATTTCTCCTCTATTTTCCGTTCGATCTAAATCATCAGAAATTCCCATACCTTCTTCAACAGCCCAACGAGCCCCTTTTTTTAGAACCCTTTCCATATCAATACGCCTTAATCTCAAATCGCTCTCTGCTCCCACCCCAGAGGGAATTTCATGAAATATAACCGAAAGCAAAGTTTCTATCTTATTCTCAACTTCATGCCAAGTAAGTGGGGTAAGCATTAATCTAACTCCACAATTGATATCAAAACCTATACCGCCAGGGGTAATAACGCCATTATCAATATCAAAAGCAGCAACACCACCTATGGGAAAACCATATCCCCAATGTATATCGGGCATTCCAATAGCATACTTTACAATACCTGGCAGAGAGGCAACATTTTTAAGTTGAGTTATTGCCCCTTCCTCTACTGCATTGATCAGACGAGAAGAAATATATAGTCTTGCAGGCACCTTCATATCTCCACTTCTGGGTATTTCATAAATATATCTATCAATTTTCCTCAAATCATACCCCATAAGGTTTCACCTCACAGGTCTAAGATAATTGACACCTTCCAATCCACAGAAAAAGAAACACCTTTAATTTCTTCCCCTTTTGGAATATAATCCCCTTTATAGAAAAATCCTTGAACATCTATATATACCATTTCCTGCTCTCTCTTATATTCAATGGCCGCAAGCTTACAGGGAACTACTCTTTTTGATTCCATAGCATATATAAGATCAGATAATAACGTGGCAATTGCATAAGTCATATCAGGTCCATCACCACTTAAGCTTATCTTCACTGTTTCTTCCTTACACTTCTCAGGAACGCTAAATCCCCAATAATACTCCGATACTCCCTTAATAAGCCCCCAGATAATATCTTCCAGCGAAGATGCTTCCACTGAGAGAATAACATCTGCCGTATGGTCTTCTACTAATATCTTCAAACTCTCACCCCCTTGATATAATACTCTATGAAGCATCAAATACAAGGAGGAAATACTGTGAAAGTCAAAAAGATATTGTTATGTTTAATTATCATATTACTATTTATCGCTTTTTTACCTATAGCAGTCATTCACTCTTTGGAAGCACAAACAAACAAAGTTGTACAATTTGGTATTACAAAAGATTTCCCACCATACTCTTGGGAAGATAAGAATGGAAAACCAAAAGGTTTCTATATGGATATATACACGTATATTAAAAAAGAACTCGAAGATAAAGGCTATGAGGTAAAAATTGTCTACGATACGTGGCCTAATTTATACAACATGCTGGAAAAAGATAAAATTCAAGCTATTATAGGTATGAGTATCACACCTGAGAGAAAAAAACTCTTCTATTTCTCCACCCCTCTACATATCTTGGTTTACAGAATGTATACAATCAAACACAAATATATAAACAACATAGAAGACCTTCAACATCCAGTAGCACCACTAACCGTTGCGGTACTGAAAGATTCCTCGGCCGAAGCATACTTGAAAGCAAACTTTCCATCACTTTTTCTCAAAGAATATCCTACTGTGGAAGAAGGTATTAAAGCCCTAATAAATGGAGATGTTGACCTGCTCATGGGATACCAATACGTTGTGGATTTTTACCTTAAAAATACCTTCAAGAAACATGCATCATCTGTATATATGCTACCAATAGATTTTCCAGGTGGTCATAAATGGCATGCAATTGCTATTAATAGATCACAACTTCAGCTATCCTATGAAATAGACGATATCATCAGAAAACTTTCAGAAAATGGAGTTTTATCTAAACTAAATAACAAATGGTTTGGTGATACTTCCCACAACATCGCCCAACGTAAACTGATATATTATATCCTCTTTGCACTAATGGGAATAATACTGGTTGCCTTTGGCTACCATTTACAACTTGCTTCCATGTCAAGAAAACTCAAAGCTCTCAATAGAGAAAAGGATGACCAGAAAAGCCAACTAGAATACCAAATGAATGAACTAATGGCTGCCAGGGAAGAGCTAACCGCCATGAGTGAACAACTTATGGCCCAACAAGAAGAACTTACATACCTTTATGAAAACGAACGAACATTAAAAAATCAACTGGAAAAGCTCAACGATTTTCTTACAACACTTCTCGCCTTCTTCAGAGTGCCTGAGGAGGGAAGCGATTTTTCAAGCCAACTCAGAAGTTTTCTCAACAAGACAAGAAAGGCGTTCAATGCATCAGGCGTATATCTATATACATACTCACCTGAAACAGAAATGCTCTCATTGATTGCTTATAGTGGCACTCCTGTACCTGATACTTACGTCTCACCAGGATTGGTGCAATCATTTTTACTTGGGAAAACTACATACCTTCCAGCATCTGCCGATCCGTTTGCTTCAACCCTAAAGGTAGATGACGGCTATATTATTTCAATACCACTTGTAGCCCTTAAAGAAAATAAAGGTGTAATGATACTCTACTTCACAAGAGAGTTACCCGATAATGAAAAGAATAACGTTATATCAATACTCGAAAACCTTTCTCCTTCTCTGGCAATCTACATGGAAAACATGATGGTAATAGACGCTCACCTAAAAGAAATGACAAAGCTTAGAGAACTTCTTGAATTCATAGAAAAAGTCATATCACTTACCAGTCTGGAAAAACTATTAGAGGCATATACAACATTCGCCAAGTCTGTATCGGAAATGGAGTATGCTACCTTGATAGATGAAGAAGGAAATACTGTAAACATTAACCATAGTGATAAACTTCCTGATATCGATTTTAAGCACTTAACAAATAAAGAAGGATGGGTTTTCCCAGATACCAATAAGAGATTAAAATCTTTGATTATTCCACTAAAAATTGTAGATAGAACATACAGGTTAATACTTACATCTGAATCACCAGAGCTACTTCCAGAGTTTACCAAATCAATATCATACATCCTAAAGTTGGCAACCCGTTTCGTTAGCATATACGCAACGAATATAACCAATACCAATAAATTAAGAGAACTACTTAAACTTAGAGCCAAGGAGAGCACACTGTTACGGCGCATTGTTGATTATCTGCTGTCTGACCTTCCCTCTGATACCAATCTTGTTATTACCCTTGCAGATATCATGGAAAAAAGCGGAATTCCCGTAAAGGTTATTTTAAATGATAAAGTGATATTCGGCAAACAAGACATTGAGAAAGTCGACACAATGATGATCCAATTTAATGGAGAAACATATACACTTATCCTAGGTGATACACTTCCAGAATACTTAAAAACGACCATACAGATGTGGATATCTGTAAAGGAAGAAAACAACAAATGGTCCAGGAAAATAGAAGAAGCTCGCATGGAATGGATTGGAATTATTGATTCATTTCTATATCCACTGGTAGCCATTGGCGATGATGGAACCATCAAGAAGGTAAACAAAGCTTTTTCAGAATTGGTAAATATACCAATAGAATCACTGATAGGGGAAAATATAGAAACCATTATTCCCAACATACTTGAAGCCTGCAAAGATAGTAAACATCAAGATCAAGTTTGGCACTGCTACGAGTGGTTGGTTGACGATATACCTATAGGAAAAATATTAATAAAGGGGGAAAGCTAGCTAACTTTCCCCCCTATCGGGCATTCCCTCTTCTATCCAGAACTCCCCCTCTTCATTGATTTCTTTCTTAAATATAGGTACACGATGTTTTACTTCATCAACAAGCCACTGTAACGCTTTAAAGCCTTCTTTTCTATGGGGGGCACCTACGATAACTATCATAGATTCCTCACCTACCACAACCTTGCCTAAGCGATGATGTATTTCGGCAAACAATATATTAAATCGATTTTTTGCTTCTTCCTCCAGTTTTTTCATCTCCGAAATTGCCATGGGCTCATATGCTTCATACACTAAAGCCTTGGTAGTACCAAACTGGCCATAACGTCTTGTAACACCACGAAAAACAAGCCATGCCCCTACTTCAGGTATTACCGGTATTTCATATACAATTTTATCTTTATGTAAGTAAGCCATAAATATCACCCCCCTGAAACTGGTGGAAATGCAACCACTTCATCGCTGTCCTTTATAATATAATCATCTGAAACATAAGATCCATTGACAGCTACCAAGATAGGTATATGTTCTGTTTCCTCTGGAAAAGATGCATACAATAAATTTTTTAGCTCTTTTACCGGTATTCCACCTTTTACATCAATCTCTTCACCTAAAATATCTTTTAATCTTGCAAATAATTTTACCTTCATACTAAATAATCCTCCCTTTCAAAGGACACATGATAGATTCCTGACTAAGTGAGATCCAACCATTAGCAGTTGGGTCTGTTGGAATAACATCTACCACATTATCTTCAGCATACCGGTACGCTGCCCGCCCTGCTCTACGCAATTTGGAAGAATAATACGCAACATATGAAGCTATTATTGCAAGATCTTCCATTTGGCCACCGAAATAGTAATATACCCCAAAAGGACCAGTGTTGATACCTTCAAAGGAAATACCTTCGCGAGGATATATCTCCTTAAGCTCTTGAGATTCCTCCTGATTTCTAGCGATAATCAACCAATGTTTACCACCATCTTTGATGAGATGCCTACCAATCTTCAACATATAAACCCAATCCCTGGGAACATTATCCATCAGTGATAGGAGTAGACATAACCTTCTTGCATATACTCTCTCTGTGAGAAGACAGCCTCCAGCAGGTGTAGGTATCTTCTTAGCCCCTAACTGATGAGCAAGCTGTAGAATATGACTTCTACTTCTACCTTTAAAAGCCAATAGCACACTGTCAGGGACCCACTTTTCCCTCACTGGCTTAGATGGAGGCAGTAATTTAGCAGAAAGTGGACGAAGTAATAAATCGGCCATATCACCCAACTTTTCAAGATGCTCATCCAGGATTTCTCTTCTTTGAGACATAGGCCTTTCCCCTAACACTTCTCCTGTAACAACATAATCGGCATCCCAAAGTGAAAGCAAAGATAAAGCTTTTTTTATCATCTCAAAATGACAATCAGCACAAGGATTGATAGCTCTCCCATACCCCCATCTGGGACGACGCAATATCCTCTGCATGTCATCCCAAAAATCTATCACATGTAAGGGAATGTCATGAATCAAAGCCAGCTTTCTAGCCTTTTCTAAGCTGGCAAAATAGGGAACATCAAAATACACCCCCTCAAAGGGGACATTAAACCGCTTAAATAGTAGAGCCACTACCAAACTGTCAAGTCCACCAGAAAAAAGCAGCAGTCCCTTCTTCAAGGCTCATACCTCCTTTAAAATATTATTCCACCCCTTCATAAGGGTTAAAAACCGCTCCCGTGAGAGAACTAGTTTATACATTTTGCTTTTATCAAAAACTTTAATGATGATGTAATCATCGGGATCCAATACCGAATTTGCAAACGAAAAGGGTAGAGGATATGATATCGCAGAAAAACTCATACCAACTTGAGTATTTTTATCCATATAATTTCCTATTGGCATTTCCTCCTCAGGAAATATATCCAAAGCCTCAATACGGGCAAATACATTTCTTACAGTCTGAATATCCAGTGGAATATAGGTACGTGCCTCTAATCCGTAAAATCCCAGCATATCTAACATAACACCATAGTTTGAAGAAAAATCTTTTACCAAAGCCATATATGTCAACCCTTTATATAGGAACTCATCTGTAAACACATTCGATGAAAACTCTAACTCACCAGGAAATACCTCCTTCCAAATTATCATATGATCTTCCTGAACAATATCAACAGGAACCAACGGACTTTGAAGGGAGCCTGACAAACTCATTCCCCTACCCACAAAAAACTTTACTTTATTAATAACAGACGATAAAAGGGAAAAACTGATATCCCCTTTGGTATCTACAAATGCAAGATAATAAGGCAAAAATGCATCGCTGGCAGTCAGGTGAAAATGACTAGAATATATTCTAGCTCCTTCACCGGGTTGTTTAGCTCTAAATTCAAGCTTAAACGTTTTTATATTCCACACACTACTATAGGTATAAAACTCCTCCCCTGAAACATCAATAACCAAAGATGCCAAATCCCCTGAAATAATACAATCAACAACAGGTCTTTTAAAAACCAAAGATGATGTCCTTTTAAGCTTAATCTCTGTTTTCTTTATATCCCCCGCTATAACCAGCTTACTTCCCATATCTATCCGAATAGAGCCCTTAACAATTTTAGAGGGAATTATGATTTCTCCTATTTCTCTGACAACAAGTGATAAACTTCCCACATAACGATCTTCAAATTCTATATCTAGGAAGGGAGAACCTTCTACTTTAACAGTTTTTGAAATAGAACCTGCAATAGAAACCTTTTCCCTAACAGGAGATATACCTTTACCCAATGCCTTTATATATATACCCTCTGCATCTTTGGGAATACTAACTCTTTTCTTTTCCACACTCTTCGAGATATCAACAACTTCTGGTTGAACTTCTTCAAACCGATTTTCATAGACAATAAAATATGCATATTCAATTTTCTTTATCTCCACAGATTACTCCTTCCTTCCTAAAGCACCGGTCAACATGTTAATCATATCTACCATATTCCGCAGTTCAGAAAATGAAACCTGAGCAGCATCAAAAAATCGAGCCTTTCCTATAGTAAGTTTACCCTCAACAATCTGTTTTTTAGCAACATCCAGATACCTATGTGGAATACCCAGTGCTATAGCATAACCCAATAAGGTGTAGAAATCGCTGATTTCAATATTCCCATCAACAACTCTTCTTTTAAAAGCCAACCACCTACTTCTAAAGCGTTTTGCCACCTTTCCCCATACCACCTTAATTTTAAATAAGAGTATTCCGACAACAAGCAATAAACTTGCTAAGATCAAAATATACGTATTAAAACCCTTTAGCATAAGAAAGTATACAAACATCAATATTGCCCACAAAACAGAAAAAGCTCCTACGCCATAACTCAATAACCTTATATCTTTCTTTTCTTTCCCATACAACTCCCTATACCTACTAATTACAAGATTTTTGTAATCTGCCAGAACAAGTTCCCTTTCTTGTTTAGAAAAAAACGTGTAAAGATCGTCAACATCAATTTCACCAGAAACCTTATCTCCAAATAATCCTGACTGTTTAAGGTTATCGGGTATTAAATCGTAAACCATCTGTAAAACAGGCTTCGTTGGTCTTGTAATCTTCTTTAGCCTTATCTTTGTCATATCTCCCATAATGGCCTTTTCCTTGGAAAATATAAGCTTTATATTTCCCCTCTGAATTAAACCATACAACGCCGCTCCCAAGCTATCTATGAAAACAGTTTCATCATCTTCATATATGATAGGAGCAATGAGATAAAATGGTGGCTCATAGGGTTCCCCACTATGCCAGTGAAGTCTTTCCCACCAAGATAAGAATAAAAGTAAAGAAAGTACGAAAAGCACAAGTGAAACACCTATAAGGATAAGTTCTACCAACTGCCCATTGCCAAATACCATTAATCCATTCACTGTCATTCCCCCTCCCACCGTTGTAATAAAGCTATTGCAGGCAATGCATCTACAGGCTGTCTGACATGCAGTGTATAAAGATAGAGCATATATAGTGCCTTATCAACATCTGTTAGATCTATATTTTCCAATATAGGAATACCACGCTTAAGGAAAATCTTATGAACGGTGCCCGAACCTTTATACTCTTCGATAGATGGAGCCTCAATACCTATCAATTCAGGATTACAAGACACAATATGCTGAGCCTGGCTGTAGTTCAGAGCTACATAGTTCTTATCTATACTCCCATCCTTTAGAGGTTTACCTTGCCCTGTTTTGATCAACCAACCATCCACGTTATTAGAACACTTAGAGGCTAACATGTCAATATCCATTATATTTATAACCTCTACAATGTAAGCATCCTTCAGCTTAACAGCAACATCAAGCCCTACATGTAAAGGCAAATCTATATGGGTACCACTGTGCAAAGACATGGATATATAACCAACTTTGTATGCCCCACTATCAACAAAAGTAATGGATGGCAACGGATCATCCCACCAAGAAAATCCTCCTATATGCGGCAATGTTATATCTATCATCATAAAGCGGTCATGCTCCTTAAACGTTTAATTCTTTCATCTATTGGAGGATGTGTGGAGAACAACCCTGCAAGAGCACTATTCAAGCCAAACAGCGGATCAAATATAAACATATGTGAGAATTCTTCAGGAACCCTTAGCCTATTATGACTGTATTCATGATATGCTTTTAACTTCTCCAAAGCAGACGCCAATGCTTCAGGATTACGTGTTATCATTGCCGAACCTGCATCTGCCATATATTCTCTTTCTCGTGATATGGCAAACCTAACAACCATAGCTGCAATAGGGGCAAGTATAATTACCAAAATAGCTAAAACGACACCCAGTGGATTTCTCTCCTCTCTATCATCTCGTCTCCCTCCAAATGCCCCCCAAAAAGCTAATCGCATAAGTAATCTTGTAGCCAACATCAAACTCATGGCAATAACGGCGGCTATAGTGCCCACCATAATATCCCGATGCTTGATATGTGAAAGCTCATGTGCCAATACACCGCTGAGTTCATCCCTATTCATCATATTTAAGAGCCCCCTCGTTACAACAACAATACCGTCCTTAGGAGAAAAACCCGTAGCAAATGCATTGGGAACATCACTCTCAATAATTCCCACCTCAGGTTTAGGAAGACCAGAGGCAACGCACAATTCCTCAACAACATCATGAACTATTTGAGCCTCAAGAGATTCTTCTCTATCTAAATACCTAGCACCGGTTGCAGCCAGGGTAATAGGTTTGGCAAAGAAAATAAACACCAACTGATAAACAAGAAAACCAATAAAAAAGGAAATACCCCATAATCTATCACCTGTAAGATATCCCACAGCCCAACCAAAGGCAAGAGATATCAGAAACATCAGAATAAACAAGAAAAAAGTTTTTATACGAGACCGATTTATGGCATCCTCCATACTCATAATTTCCCTCACACTCTCACCTCCACTCTGTTAAATTGTATCAAAGTTGAACTACTATGGTATAGACTTAGTAAGTATATGGTATAATTTTAAGGCTACCTAACTTTATACAGGTGGCATATAACATAATGGAGGTGAAAGTTTGTGGGACTTTTAGGAGAAAAAGAAATTCAGGCGGTAAAAGAGAGACTTAGCGGGATAAAGAATCCCGTAAAGGTGGTTCTTGTCAACCCACCTAAGGGCATAGACTTGCCCGATATACCTAAAAATCAATACACAGATACAACAGAAGAACTATTTGAAGAGTTGGCATCTGCAGTACCAGACAAACTAATTTTAGAAGTTCTTAGATATCCTGAACAGAAAGAAGAGATCTCAAAGTATTACCTATCTCAACCCTACGGATATCCCCTAATGACCAGCGTTATACTGCTTGATCATGAAGGCAACGACTATGGCATTAGATTTTATGGAATACCAGCAGGATACGAATTTGCAACAATACTTGAAGACATTATCATGCTGGGCAATGGAGATCATGGACTTAATCCTAAAACTGTTCAGGAACTTGAAA
>CAZATH010000033.1:0-11174 GCA_964487995.1 uncultured bacterium | reverse complement strand
GATGGCAGTAATGATGAACAGTGATCACCCATCTATTAAGATTAGTGAGGCAAAGGTCAAGGAGGTTGTGAACCTTGTCCTTTCTAATATGGGATATTCTCCCAGATACAATGAGGTTCATGTTTACTTTACCACAGATGATGTGATACAACGTCTTAATAGGGATTATAGGGGAATTGATAAGCCTACCGATGTGTTGTCCTTTGAAATGAATACCAAGATAAGGTCAAAGAAAATACTTGGTGAGGTGATTATATCCCTTGATACAGTGGCACTTCAAGCGGAGGAGCATAAGGTGCCATTTGAGGAAGAGGTCTTTAGAATGCTTATACACGGCATATTACATTTAATGGGTTATGATGATGAGACAGAAGAAGAATATGAAAAGATGATGAAGGTGCAAAGATCGTTGGAGGAAAAGGTATATGAACACCTCAGGAATACGTTTGGGTAAGCTGTATGCTTCATTTGTATATGGTTTTCGTGGCCTAAAAGCGCTGCTAAGAGAGAGAAACTACCGGATAGCCGTAGTGATTACGGTTGTTGGTGCTGTTTTATTTTGGTTTGTAGATAGGCAGTTTCTTTGGATATTCATTCCTATGGCTACCATTGTATTGATATCAGAAGGTACCAATACGGCAATAGAAGTGTTGTGTGATTTTGTTCACGAAGAAAAACATCCTGTAATTGGTAAGGTTAAGGATATGGCAGCTGCCAATACCGTTGTTGCCGTATTATTGGCCTCTGCTATTGGCTTACTGGAATTTATCAAGCTATGGGGTGGTATAAAGGGAACGTTTATTTGGGCTTTTTCTATATTATTAATATTTGTGGTTTTTTCATTTGGGAGGTGATCTAATGACACGAGAGCAACTACAGGGTTATATACCCAATTTGATTGAGAAGGCAAAAGAGGCACAAAAGAATTCTTATGCCCCATTTTCCCATTTTCACGTGGGAGCAGCTGTTTTAACGGAAGATGGAAGGATTTTTACCGGGACAAACGTAGAACCTCCAGTAATGAATCTTGGTATTTGTGCAGAGAGATTGGCCATTTATAAAGGTATCTCTGAAGGTGTTAGAAAATTTGTAGCTGTTTGTATTGTAGGACCTACAGGTAAGGCAATACCACCGTGTGGTGCATGTCGCCAGATATTGTTTGACTTTGGTGTAAAGTGGATTGTAATGCCTTATGATGGTGGTATAGAGATAAAGAGTATGGAAGAACTCTTGCCCGGTGCTTTTTCTGAAGAAATGATAGAAACGGTAGATTAAAAGATGTAGCTTGTTGGTACACTGTAAATGTAAAAACTTTTTGGGAGGTATTGCTGTGGAGGTAAAAGAAGGATTTAGATCGGGATTTGCCGGTTTTATCGGTAGGCCTAACGTTGGAAAGTCTACACTGATGAATACGATTTTGGGATGGAAACTTTCTATTGTATCCCCTAAGCCTCAGACGACGCGATATGTGATTAGAGGAGTGAAAACCACGAACGATTATCAGCTGATCATGGTTGATCTTCCCGGTATTCATAAGCCTTTTCATAAGTTAGGTGAGATTATGACCAAGACGGCACTTAAATATGCCAAGGATATGGATGTCAATGTGATGATAGTAGATGGTAGCACCAAAAAGCCGGGAAAGGGAGATATCTATATTGCTGAGTATTTACAATCTCTGGATGTTCCCCGTATTCTGGTAGTAAATAAGATAGATCTTATTGAAAAAGATGAGGTAGAGGATGTTGTGAATGCATTTGTTGAAGGACTCCCTGCTACATTTGAAGATGTCGTTTCTGTCTCGGCACTGAAAGGGTGGAATATTGATAAACTGGAAAAGGTTTTAGCACAATATCTTCCACTTGGTCCTTTATATTTCCCTCCAGAAATGGGAACAGATGTGGATTTGGCCATTAGGGTATCTGACATTATTCGTGAAAAGATACTGTTTTTAACCCATGAGGAAGTTCCCCATAGCACAGCTGTGATTATCGATAAAATGGAAGACAAAGGTGATATCGTAGTCATATATGCCACTATTTATGTTGAGAAGGATAGCCAGAAACCCATTATCATTGGTAAAGGTGGTAGAAGAATCAAAGAGATAGGTATTCAGGCTAGACAGGAGCTTGAGCTTATATTTGGTAAAAAGGTATACTTAGAGCTTTGGGTAAAGGTTAAAGAGGATTGGAGAGGTAAACTCGGTGTCCTTACCGATCTCGGATTTACTCTACCCAAAGAATCTTAAGCAGGCTAGGGATATACAGCGATATATAAGGGGAAGGATTATCTTAAAAGATGATCCTCCCCTACCTGGTACCTTTATCTTTGGAGTGGTAGATGTCTCTGCCAATATGTATAGTAGTAGAGCATATGCGGCATGCACGGTATTTGAATATCCCTCATTGAAGATGTTAGATTGGTATGGTTACGCAGGGAATTATTCCTTTCCGTATATTCCCACGTATCTGGTGTTTCGGGAGGGGCCACTCTTATATTATCTTCTTAAAGATATTGTAAGTAATCTTGAACTTATTATATTTGATGGACAGGGTATTATTCATCCGCTTGGCGTTGGTATTGCATCTCATATGGGTGTAATATTTGACAAAAAGACCATTGGCTTTGCCAAGAAACTACTTTATGGAAACGTAATAGACGGAAAGGTGATTGATCCAGAAACTGGCTTGTTGCTTGGATACGAGGTAAGGTTGGGGAAACGGGGAGGTCCGGTATATATCTCACCAGGTCATCGTATCACACCTGAAACAGCCTTAAAAGTTATACAGTCTATGGCAGATGGGTATAAAATACCTAAAGTAATACGTAGTGCACATGTTTATGCCAATAAATTGAGAAAAGAGGGAGGTTTATAAAATGGAAAATAAAGACATGTTAAAGCCAACGGAATTTGCACGCTTTTTTGACCATACATTGCTTAAACCGGAGGCTACCACTGCACAGGTCAGGAAGCTTGTAGAAGAGGCATACCATTATGGTTTCTATGGTGTGTGTGTCAATCCTGTTCATGTCCCCCTTGCCGTAGAACTTGTTAATGATTTAACAGGTGTTCCAGAGGGTGATTATGTGGAACCCTTTTCTACTGAGGGGGGTGTGTTGGATACACCTGCAGATTCTGAGGAATTTGCCATTATTGAAGATGAAGAGGAAGAGGAGCTAACTGGTGTTGCGGTTGTGGCTGTAATAGATTTTCCCTTGGGTGCCGGTACCGCTTTGATGAAAGCCCATGAGACGGAGAAGGTTGTAGAGATGGGAGTAGATGAGGTGGATATGGTTATTCCTATTGGTTATCTTAAAGAGAAAAATTACTACATGGTGGAGAGACACATAGCAGAGGTGATTAGAGCTGCCGGTGGAGAAGAAAGAGATGTGGTGGTAAAGGTTATTTTAGAGACAGGACTACTTAATGAAGATGAGAAGAAGATAGCTGCTGCTATAGCCATGGCTGCCGGTGCCGACTTTGTTAAAACTTCTACAGGATTTCTCGGTGGTGGTGCAACAGTAGAAGATGTGAAACTTCTTAGAGAGATTGTGGGACCCTACAAAGGTGTTAAGGCATCTGGTGGTATTCGCACGGCAGAAGCTGCCATAAAAATGATACAGGCAGGTGCCAATCGTCTTGGTACATCTCGCACTGTTCAGATCATGGAGCAGTATATTGCACTGTATCATGGTGATGATACAGAAATGACCGATGATGGAGAAGGATACTAAGGCGGGGAGGGACATTCCCTCCCTTTAAAGCTATGGCTAATGGGAAATACATATCCACACATGGCATATTTCTCTCCAAACACCTTCATCGAGATGAAAAAGCTGTTTACATCACAGCTCTTACCGCAGATATAGGCAAAGTAAATATTATTGTTAGAGGTGTTCGCAAAGACTTTCATAAGTGGGGTGCATCCTTTGAACCTTTAGAAGGTGGCGAAATGATATTATATCCCGTTGGAGATAGGTATGTGCTTACTTCTTTACAAGTGGATACCATTCCCAGAAAAGAAATAAGAAAACACCCCACACTTAGAATGGCTATCTCACTTATCATAGACAAAAGTGTAATGCAAGGAAATGATTCCTATCCAGAGTGGGATGTAGTGGTTTCCTTTCTTCATAGCACTATTCCTGGTAAAACGTTGATTGCCAAATTTTTGTTGGAATATATAGGCGTATTGGGTTATCGAGTGTTTATGAGTGGTGCTTCATGTGGTATATGTGGTAAACGGTATAATTCCGGGGAAGAATGGTATTACACACCTTATGAGGGTTATCTGGTATGTAAAGAGTGTAGTATCATTCATGGTGAAAAGCTTGGGGTATACACGGTTTCTCCGGATATTATCAAAGAGGTAATTAGGCTAAAGAAAATACCTTGGACCTATACAGAAGACTTTGTATCTGAAAACACATATAAAATGATTCTTGATAGAGTGTTTGCCACTGTGCCCGTTTCAGATAACGTGAAGCGTGCGCTTTATTCCTTAAGGAGGTGAATAAGTATGAAAGGCACACTGGTTTGGTCTAATGAGCTTCTTTCATATGACTTTGGAGAGGGGCATCCTATGAGATCTGTGCGCTGCAAGCTGGGTGCAGAGGAACTTATGAAGATACCCTCCATTGAAGTTGTTTCGCCAAGGAAGGCTACCGATGAAGAGATTCTTCTTTTTCATACCCCAGAGTATCTCAATCTTGTAAAGCATGGTGCTCCGGCATCTATGGATACCCCTACAGAGGGTCTTTACGAACCCGCCCTTTGGTCTGTTGGTGCCACACTTACGGCTGTAGACAAGGCAATGGAACACGGTGGTGTTGCTGTTAATATCTGTGGTGGTTGGCATCATGCAGAAAGGGAGCGTGGCAAGGGTTTCTGTATATTCAATGATATAGGGATTGGTATAGAGTATGCAAGGAAGCAGTATGGTATAGATAGGGTAATGGTGATTGATTGGGATGTTCACCATGGTGATGGCACGTGGAAAGGTTTTAAAGATGACAAGGATGTGTTTACCATATCAGTTCATCAACATCCATCTACTCAGTATCCATATACTTCAGGTTTTGAAGATGAAAACGATGAAAGGAATATCAACATACCTGTAAAACCTGGAGAATCAGAAGAGGAAGTGATCAAGAAGTTAGTTCCCCTGTTTCCTCGTATTATACCTCCCTTTATGCCACAGCTTCTGATTATACAAATGGGTGTAGATGGCCATAAAGATGATCCCATGAGTGGTATTAACCTTACAGAGCGTTTTTATCATGCTGTGGCTCCTGTTCTTGCCCGCTGTAGTAGAAAGAGAAAATTTCCTGTGGTGCTACTGGGTGGTGGTGGCTTTAATTTCCCCAAAACTGCTCAGTTGTGGCGTGGGATTGTTGAGGATTTTATAAATATAGAGTAAAGAGGGGAGGGAGGTTAGGCTGTCTTTGAAAGCAGTTCAAGGGTAGACAAGACGAGACCGGTGAAATAGCTTTTCATATCGTTTTTGTCTGTTTTCTTTAGCAACTTGTTTCTTCTCATTATGTTCACCTCCTTTCCTGATAGGGGCTGAGTTTATACCCTCAGCCCCATTTCTATTCCTACCAGATTTGCATATGTCATTGTGCTAATGACATGTTTTTTATCTTCTTTGTAGGATAGATTTTTTATTATCCTATCGTAAATTCCTAACATATCTATCACCTCCCAGCCCTATATACCACATAGTGCATATTTTTATTCTTTTATGCAAATTGGCAGATGATAAATATATCACAAAAAAGTTCTTTTGTCTATACCCTTTTGTGTACAATATGGAGAGATATAGGGTGACGGGGGAGGTGCTGATGTGGCTATATTTTTTGAAATACTGATATATCTAATGTTCGCCTACATCCTTTATGAGTATCGTAGGGAGTGGGTATTTCTCCTTTCACTGTTTACATTGGGACTTATAATGGAGTTGGTTGGTGTCAATATCTTTCATGCCTACGAGTATCATGGATACCTGATTATGCCCTTTGGTGTTCCCATAAGTATTCCATGTGCGTGGGCTGTTATTATATTTGGTGTTAATAAGATTGTTTCAAGAAGTAATGTTCCTTCGATTTTCTATCCATTTGTGTTTGGGTTTTATACACTGCTTCTTGATATTGCCATGGATCCCATTATGTCCTATGCCGGTATGTGGGTGTGGAAGAGAGGGGCAAGTCCTTCTTTAGATTTCTTTTCGGTTCCTCTGTATAACTTCATTGGTTGGTTTTTGGCAGGATTTGTTGTGGGAGTTGGCTATATCTTTCTGTCTGTATCAAAAAGGCCTTCTGTATATTCCTATGTGATTTGGGGGATACTGTATCCCATATTGTGGTTTCCCTTAATGTATCTGCTGAGGTTTGTTCCTTATCTTGTAAATTACTATATCTTGTGGGGACTGATGCTTTTTATTGGAATTATTGTAAGAGTTTATGGTTTTACCAAAGAAGTGGTCTCACTTGATATTCTCTTTGTTAGATGGTCTTTTTATTTGAGTTCTTTAGTGGTATTTATATGGTCTAAACTTTATATTGATAAACCCTATCTGATAGTGCCATTGGTGCTGAGTATATTAATTGAAATTTTTGGAACCTCTATGTATGATATCCTCTGATACCATAACAGTGTCTACCCTTTAGGTGAAAGGAGGGCACTGTGTTGCTTACTAAGGTTATTAAGCGTGATGGTCGTGAAGTTTCTTTTGATCGTGGTCGTATAACCCGAGCTGTAGCAGGTGCGATGAAGGAGGTAGGAATGTATACTTCCACGTTGGTGGAAGATATAGTTGACGAGGTTATAGATACGTTGGAAAGTTTGTACCCTTCACGTGTTCCCCACGTAGAAGAAATACAAGATGTTATAGAGCTGACGTTCATGAGAAGGGGGCTTTTTGACGTAGCCAAGGCATTTATCTTATACAGAGAGAGGAAGAGACAGATCCGAGAGGAGAAGAAAAAGCTTCTTGGTAAAGATACACTTTCTCCAACGGAGAAGAGATTTTCTCTGAATGCCATTAGGTTGCTGACCATACGATATTTGTGGAAAGATCCCAATAATCCCGAGAGATTTTTAGAAGATGTGGAGGGCTTATTTAAAAGGGTTGCTGTCCTTGGTGCCATACCCGAGGTGCTATACGATAGCGAAGTTTACGAAAAAGAAGGTGGTTATAAGTATACATCAAAGATGCAGCAGGAGGTCGAAGATTTTCGCAGAAGGTGGCAGTCTTCACCTGAAGAGTTTGAAGGTATATATCAAATTGACGATGGATTTCCTTTAAATAGATACCACTTTGAGAGGATGCTATATCTATATGAAATCTTGGCATCAGACGGACACATGAAAGTTCCATTTTCTAAAATATTGACAATGCTTGAGGAGAAAAAACATTTTGAGACAGCTAAGAGAAAAGTAAGAGAATTTTTTGAAGAAATGACACATCAGAGATTTATGCCAAACACACCGGCTCTTGTCAACGCCGGTAGACCACTGGGTATGTTGTCGGCATGCTTTACTGTTGCCACCGATGATTCATTAGATGCCATAATGGATACTGCCAAAGAGATGGCAATCATTGCCCAAATGGGTGGTGGAGTAGGTATTAACCTTAGTGTCTTGAGGCCTAAGGGTGATATTGTTAAGAGAACTGTAGGGGTTGCCTCAGGTCCCGTATCGTTTTTGGAGCTCTATGACAGGGTCCTTTCTGTGATATCCCAGGGTGGGGTGCGCCGTGGGGCTGGAATGGCTATACTGGAATATCATCATCCGCAAGTGTTGGATTTTATCAAAGCCAAAGAGAAAAATAGAGGAGATAATTACCTTTCCACATTTAATTTGTCTGTTGGCACCGATGAACGTTTTTGGGAAGCTGTCTATTCCGATGAGGAAATAGACCTTATCAACCCACGTAATAAAAAAGTACTTCAAAAAATTAAAGCTAGAGAGATACTGGACAAAGTTGCAGAGTATGCGTGGGCAAAAGGTGATCCGGCATTTCTATACTTCCACAACGGTAATCGCCATAACATACGCCGCGGAATAAAGGGGGATATTAGGGTAACTAATCCGTGCGGAGAAGAGTACCTATACCCTTATGAATCGTGTAATCTTGCCTCTGTCAATGTTGAAGCATTTGTTAAATACGATGAAGAAGAGAAACCATACTTTGACTGGGAAGATTATGCCCGCACGATACGTATAACAGCCCGTCTCCTTGACAACTTTGTAGATGTTAACAACTTCCCCCTTGAGAAGATTAGAAATCAAACAAGGGCAGGTAGGAATATAGGTGTGGGTATCATGGGTGTTGCCAATGCACTATTTAAACTGGGTATACCTTACACCTCTGAAGAAGGATACCGCTTTATGGAAAGGCTTGCCGAGTATCTTACTTACTATTCAATGTTGGAAAGTGTGGAGCTTGCTAAAGATAGGGGACCATTTTCATACTGGAGAGAAACAGGCTATGCCGAGGGCAAGCTTCCCATAGCCGGTGCATATTCAGATAGCGCTACCCTTGATTGGAAAACGTTATCTGAAGATATCAAGAGATATGGTATTCGCAACGTTGATCATACCACGGCACCGCCAACAGGTTCTGTTTCTATGATATCTGATACCTCTTCTGGCATAGAACCACTGTTTTCTCTGGTTTTCAAAAAGGTTACGACGGTAGGCACTTACTACTATACCAATAAAGTATTTGAAGAGGTGCTTAGAAAGAGGGGCCTTTACGATGAAGTACTCCTAGAAAAGATCTCTTCAGCCGGTGGTTCACTGAAAGATCTTGAAGATATACCGCAGGATCTCAAAGAAGTATTTGTCACGGCAATGGATATTCACTGGGCAGACCATGTTATAGCCCAGACAGTGTTTCAAAAGTGGATAACCAATTCTATATCCAAGACCATTAATATGGCAAATAGTGTAAGTGTAGAGGATGTAAAAAAGGCATTTGTCCTTGCAGAAAGACTTGGTGCTAAGGGTGTTACCGTTTATAGAGATGGTTCCTTGGATATGCAGGTTTATGTAGCAGAGACCCAAAAGGAATATCATGAGCCATACCCAGCAAGTGCATATGCCCGAAAGGTTATAGACAGGCTGATTCACCGTTATCCATATCTGAAAGATTTCTTCAGCCAGGAAGATGTGTCAGGTACCGCACCGATGCCCATGTTGAATATAGATATGACAGAGAAATTGGTACCTGTCAAAGAGGATACCGGTGAGATAACAGTATGCCCTGTATGTGGAAATGAAAAACTTTCCCATGAATCAGGTTGTATCACATGCCCTGTATGTGGCTGGAGCATGTGCACCTCAAGTTAAAACGCCATGTAGATTATCAGGTTCAGGGGGAGCGTGAGCTCCCCCTTTGTGTTATTCTATAGATTATTTGTGTGATACTGGGATATATTGAAAATTGTTTATGGTAGGTCGGATTTTACGTGCTTATTGCATTTGAAAAAAACGAGATAACTGCGAGATATATGACAATTCACTCTTATAGTTATCCCCTATTAGTTGTAAGCATACATCCTTTAATTTATAAGCACTTTGGTTGATGATGTATCTATGCCATTTCTATTTGTGTGTTTGGTATTAGGAAATACCAATTTGTTATTATGTTAGTCGATTTATATTAATATGATTGGAATTAAGCCATTGTATGAAAGTGAAAGTGAACAACTACTCTGATGTCTTTTAAATGGCTGTAGCTAAATATTGAAAGTTGCATCTATAAGCATAATGAAAGCTAAAAATAAAAAGCGTTTTAGATTTACCTTCTTATATTCTGAATATTGCTTTGTAAATATCCTATGGCTTTTATTTAAAGCTTTGGTATGTTGATAGCTTTATTCATTTTATTGAAAATATCTTCAGAAGCTCTCCTTGAAAAATTGATTTGTGATAATTAATGTTATCGGGTGTCTTAATGTCTTGTATGTCTTTCATCAAGTAAAAAAATGTTTAGTGAAGAATCCTAATTTGCTGGCTCTTAATTTTACCCCTTAATGTTACCCGACAATAAAATATCAAAAACATAAATAGTGATTAATGATTAATTTTATTCTCCTTATATTTTCCTCCACATGTATATGTTGAATATCACGCCTACTGTAATGGCTATAAGCCCGAATGTTTGTCCTTCGGTGAGTATTCCAAAGACCACCTTAGGTTCTACCCTGATAAATTCTATAAAAAATCGGACTATTCCATACCATATAAACCATAGAGAAGCTGTAAATCCCGGGTAGTATTTACCTTTTTCTTTCCATTTGCTCTCTACATACAACATAATACATATACCTATGAGGTTGAGTGTGCCTTCGTAGAGAAATGTAGGGTGGAAGGTAGAATATCCGGCAAATGACATACCTTCATAGAAACGCCGACTTGGCGGTACTTTTAAAGCCCATGGCACATTAGTTGGATACCCCCATAACTCTCTGTTGAAGAAATTGCCCCATCTTCCTATTGCCTGCCCGAGTAATATACCCGGTGCCACGCTGTCAAGGTATTTAAGAAACGTTTTCCACGGTAAATGGTGCAGTTTTTGGTATATCAGTATGGCTATTAATCCACCAAGTATAGTGCCAAATATAGAAAGCCCCCTTAGTCCTATAAATTTACCTCCAGATATGCCAATAATTTCCAGTGGATGGTGTAAATAATACAGGGGATTATAAAATATCACATATCCAAGACGTGCCCCCAAAACACCACCTACAATACCCCAAAATGCCAGATTGTCGGCAAGTTCAGTGTCAAGCTCTAGTTTTCTTACCCTGTATGCATATACCAAGTATCCTGCTATGGCACCTGTGGCAAGGGATATGCCATAAAGGTTAAAGGGGGGCGGATATGGTACCGCCCCGTTGAGATACAGATATGCTATCCAAAATATCGGTATGAGAAGGAGAGAAATAATACATAATTTCTTTATCTTCATTTCCAAATCATCAGCCCTGTTTCATCATCAGGTTTTCTCTCAAGGGGTTCTCCTTCTAGCACTTCAATAAACATTTCCACCAGTAGAACTTCAGCTTCCATTAAGTGTCCTCCAAACATTTTACCCTGATGATCTCCCAGTGCAACATGTATGTGGGGAAATGGTTTACCATCCTTTAGGGATATATTACCTTCA
>CAZATH010000032.1:0-11564 GCA_964487995.1 uncultured bacterium | reverse complement strand
CAGAGCTACTGAAAGAGCTTGATGATTACATCTATATAGAAGGTTTTCACTATGTCAATGCCTTCCTTGATCCATTCAATGTCAGGGCAACAGGTCTTACAAGGTATGGAACCTACAGAATGAAGCGTGGAGAGATTGTTCAGTCCTACGACAATGCACGATTTTTACAATCGTTCTGGGAAGCTCTGAAAAACGTCAAGGCTGTATCCAGCGATACATACCTCATACCACATTCCTACTTTGCCGGCGGTGGCTTTATCGTGCCATATCTTTACATTGAGGGATTCCATATCGGTGCATAGAAAGGGGGGAACTCCCCCCTTTTTTGTAGTTTTCTGAGTATTAGATAGAGGTATATTGGAGGTGGTTATGCGTTTACAATTGCCATACTAGATAAAAATCAAGAGATTTTTGTATTATGGGATATGATATAGCTTGTTGTAGATTATAAGCTGGCAGAAGGAGCACAATGTATTATGGAAGAGATAATTAAAGAAAGGTTTCTACCCCTATGCCCTCCCTTCTACCGGTATATGGTGTATGTTCCCTCTCTGGGTTTGGTGCCAGTAGACGGTGGCCATTGTAGTCAACTGGAAGCATACGGTGTCTTCGACAAAGGACAGTGTGAAAAACAGGTTTCTGAACTTAATAAGTATCTACAGGTAGCTTACCACTGCCATGTGCTAACCAGTATTGCACTTCTGCCTGAAGGGATTTATATCTCAGAAGCATCTCTTGTTAAGCATATTGATCTGTGGAAACAGCTGGGTATATGGCAGAAACTGAATGTGCCAAAAAGTGCCCCTTATACCCAGATGTGGCATCATCTGAAACACCACTACCCTACCCTGCCTATATATAGCCGATATGCCCCTGAGATACCCCTTGCCTTAGTAAAAGGCCATATAAATGGTATGGTGATTCTTGATGAAAACTACCGAGCTCTACACCACTTAAAGAATCTGTGGGATATACCCATATCTGCCGTGTATATTGATCCACCCTTTGCCACCGGTGGCACATTTGCATATCACGATCGGTATAGCCTCCCGATATGGGCCTCTCTTATGTATCATCGTATACGTCTTGCCAAGGGTTATATGGCAGAAAATAGTTTTTTCATGCTCCACATTGACCAGCGGGCAGATTATATAGGTAGATATCTACTTGAAGAGCTTTTTGGTAGGCATAGCTTTGTCAATGAAATTATATGGGCTTATTACAGTGGCGGTGTGCCAAGAGATGCATATCCGAGAAAACACGATAGCATATATATATACCGTAAGGGATATCCTTCTTTAACTGTTCCCATGAGGTTGAAGCCTAAATTTGAGGGAAAAGTTGAGATGCTCAAGGAAAAAGGTAGGTTGTTTGAAGATGATAAAGGACCCTACGTGTGGCACAACAAAAAGCGCGGAGAGAAGGAGTATATCTATGGACCTATATCCGATGTGTGGACTGATATACCCATAATCAACAATATGGCAAAAGAGCGCTATGGTTTTAGAACGCAAAAGCCTGAGGCATTACTTAAGAGGCTACTGGAGAGCACAACCTCTGAAGGCGATGTTGTGCTTGATTTCTTTGCCGGCAGTGGCACCACACCGGCGGTGGCTTATAAGCTGGGGAGAAAGTTTATAGCCGTAGAGATGGAAGGGCACGGCGATATCGTCTATACCTATCCTGATAAACAGTATACCGGCATGCTTGGCAGACTAATAGAGACCATAGCCGGTATTGGCAGGCACCAACCCTCAGGTATAGACTACATTCCCTACCCCACCGCTATTTGGGTATGCAGTGTGTAATGTGTTAACATTAAAAATTTTTAAATGTGGCAGACCAATGTAGCAGACGTATCTTGTGGTTATTTTCTCACCTTTTGCAACCTCCCTGTCTTTACATACGTATTTATTTATGTAACGTTTTACAATAAGTTGGGGGTGTTGAAAATGAGAAAATTGATGTTTTTTCTGAGCGTTATATCCATAGTGTTATCCTCTCTGTATATATCCGGTGCCTATGGAGGGCTATCTGTTGTTAAGGGTAAAGATATCCCACTGGACTTTACCCCTGACAGGGCTGTTGTCTGCGAAGATGCCTTGGTGATTACCGGTAGGTATCAAAAGCAAGATCATACTGCCGTGGCACTGGATATGTTTTCGCTAAAAGAGCCTGATAATCCACAGGAGATGTATGCTTCACTTAGCAGTGATGAATATTCACCGGTAAGTGATATTGTATGTACCGACGATGACATCTACGTGTTTCGTGGTAAAAAACCTATGGTTGCCTTTCACTGGGATGGTGAAAATTATGTGGATATGGAGGTTCCTTCAAGATGGGTAGGATATTCTGGTGTTTATGTAGATGAGGACAGGGGCTGGAAATTTGATTCAGGGCTATATGTTGTGGCACCGTTTACAGATAACATTCTCTACTTTATTCCCAAAGGGGGAGACCTCTCGCCGGTAAGAATAGACAAAGGAGATATGCCACAGATGGTATCTATGACCTTTTATCCCACAAGGGTATACAAACTATCTGAGGATACGCTACTTCTTATTGGGGGTGGTGCATGGGTTGTTAAGATGACCACACCGCAACAGGGTAAGGTGATTAGATACCTCAATACCGATGTCAGCTCAGGTGGTATTCCGGCATCGTTTGGAAGATATCCTATAAGGGTAGGAGATAAGGTGGTAGGTTGGGGTAGTGGTGCTGAAGAAGGTGGTATATATGTTTACGATATATCCCATAACACTGCAGAGTTTATACCCTATCAAGATATAGACAGGGCAGAGCGTTTTGCATCATTTGGTGTGAATGTATATGCCCTAAGTTCTCCCAATAACGATGGTCTTTATACACGGCTTCATATTATCAATATCAAACAGCCGAGAGATGAATATACAACGGTAGTTTTGAAAAAACCGGCTATTGATGTTGCCGCATATCGCGGAAGGGTTTATGTGCTTACCGAGGGTGATATGTACAATATTTCTGTATATCAAGGCTCTATTTTTACCGATATGAGCCCATCGTATTGGGCATATGACGCGGCAACATTTCTTGTGGGGAAGGGTATTTTGTCGGGATACCCCGATGGCAGTTTCAAGCCAGATAAGGAGGTTAGCCGTGGAGAATATGCCAAGATACTTGCCACGGCAAGAAGGCTTCATATTCCTAAAACATGCTCACTAAACGAATTTAAAGATGTCAAACAAACTGATTGGTACTGCCCATATGTAGAGGCTGTTTACAAGGCAGGCTACATGGTTGGTTATGGAAAGGGGATATTTGCACCAAACAACACTGTGAAAAAAGAGGAGATACTAACAACGATTGTTAGGCTCAGAGGCTGGAAACTGATATATCCAGACGTGCCAACGTTTACCGATATTGACAAAGATTATTGGGCATATCCGTATATTGAAACGGCACAATCCTATGGTGTGATACTTCCCTATGATAAAGGTCTGACAAATGGTAGAGTATTTGGTAGAGGCCTACCTGCCACAAGGGCTCAGACTGCTGTCCTTATATATAGGGGATTGTTTGGACGCTAAGCAAACAGTGTGAAATATACGGGAAAGGGCACCTATCGGTGCCCTTTTTGTTGTTGTGGGATGCACAAGTATATGGTTGGCTATTATGAGATAATAAGTAAAGGAGGTGAAAATAGTGGATAAACATAGTGATGAACATATACATGAAGAAGAATCCCTTTTAGATATAACTTCTTTTGGATTTGAGGTTGAGGTAGATGAAGAGCATGAACACGAGCATGAGCATATTGATGCCCAGGTACTCCTGCTGGAAGATCCCGAGACCGGTGAGGAGATGGAAATAGCGCTAATTGATCAGATAGAAGATGAGAGTGGAAGGCTTTACTGGGTCTGTATGGAGCTGATACCCGATGAGGAAGAGGAAGATTATCATTATGGTACAACGCTGTTTTTAAGGGTAGACAAAGACCTTGGAGGAGAGTATGAGGTTTCTATGATAGAGGGCACAGAGCTACAGAGGGTTCAGCAGATGTGGGATAAAATGGTAAGGGAAGATGAGGAAAGACACGAGCACGATCTTGAGGATAGTGGTGGCAGAGACTAATGTTTAAGGTTATATATGCCGGTACACTTCCTGACGTTGAAGAGGAACTATCTGTAAGGAAAATATTGTCAAGGGATAAGGTTAAAAAATTTTTGTTTGAACTGAATAAAAAGCCCCGTTCAAAGGAACAGATATTTGCAGAGAATCTTGTCTCTGTTGAAGATTTTAACGATGTGTATAAGGCAGGCTTGATTGGAGAAGATGGTGGACTGTTTGCACCCACGTTTCCTATATTTACGGCGGATGAGGTCAGGGTGTTTGAGAATATATGTGCTGAAATGTCGGTGCGTATTGGCTCTGTTATCAAAGCACAATGGCCCACTATTCATGATTATTTGGAGAATATAGCCTCATATCCCATGTTTGATAGGGGTGTGATGGCGTATTTTATGCTCGGGTCATTTGTCTTAGATATATCTATGAAGAAACTGCTTGCCAAAGAGGGTATTTTGGTAATACCTTCAGAAACCCACAGGGGATATATCTTCTTTGGTATAGATACCGGTGCCTCTTTTCCCATTCTTCACGATACAACCAAGGTGGAGACGGCAAAGTACGGTATGTTTATATCATTTGGTAAAGATGTCTCCGGTCTTAAGGATATCACGGCCATTAGAAAATATTTGGAAAGGCAGCTAAAGAAGGTTGTTCAGGGAGGGGAGAGTGTAAATTTCTATAGCCTACTTAGGCACTATATCCAGGGAATGTTTGACGATATGTCCCAGGTAATGGCAAGGGTTATATATCTCAGTGAAGAGTGGGATAGACTAAGGGCATATTTAGGTGTATCAGAATCTCACTTCTGGGATCTCATAGACTTTATGGAACAGATGGGATATGTAGACAGTGTGCCAGGTAAGGTGATGGGTATCGTGCCTGTCATACTACCCTCCGATACCAGGCACATATCGGCTCTGAGTAGCTATGTAGGTGGTTTGGCGCTACCCCCCATAGAGGCTACACTTACCACATATCACGGTAACTTGATGGAGCTTACACCTTTTAAGCATAAGACGGTAAACGATATGTGGATATATTATCTGATGTGGATACGAACATTCCCACGAGTGCTTGAATACCTTGAGAGGGAAGGTATTCTCTCTATACCAGAGGAAGGATATGTAAAGGCATTTATGAAGATAGATAGGTGAGTAGGCATGAAGAGAGAGGAAGAAAGATTAGAGGAAATATTTAAAGAAGATGGAATGGTTGCCGTGTATGTATACGGGCCCGAGGGTGTTGGTAAACGTAGGCGTATTATGGATTTTCTAAAGAATATGGGCTTTGAGCCTGTAGAGGTACCACTAATATCTTCATACACGGCACTGGGTAATTTCTTAAAGGCCGTCTGGGATAGAATTCCCCCTGAAGACAGAAGCATGTACATGGGTATGCTCCGTGGTGCCGTGGGGCGGTTTTTTGCCCACTATGTTCCCACACTGGCACCAGAAATAGAGAAGATGGGCATAGACCTTTCTCGGTCTATTGTAGATGCCCAGCTAATATTCCCCCACATAGCTACAATACTGGAAGGTATAGCAGATGATATCGTGTGGGTTCTTAACGATTACTTCCCCCTTGAGGCAGCAGATTTACGAAAACTTGTCAATATCGTTTACAAGGCAAGCAAAGAGGAAAGGGTCAAACACCACTGGTCTTCTATACGTATAGTATTTATCTCTGAGGTAGATGATAGTAAGGTAGAGTTTCCCCGTATTTCCATGGGTAGTCTTTCTGAGGGGGAATTTGAAAGGGTTATTGGCCATAGGGTGTCTGATGCAGTTTACATGCTTTGCGATGGCAATCCCGGTGTTTATAGGGTACTTACGAAACTGGCAGATGTTGGTGGTAAAGATATTCGCATGTATAGTGATGTCAGAAGGCTTATAGAGGATATCCTTACCGAAAGACAGAGGGCGTTGTATACTTCTTTGGTATTTGTATCCTTTTATCATGTTGGTAGGTTTGGACCTGCCATGCTTCTATGGGCTCAAAACATACTCGGTGGAGATTTTAAAGAAGAGTTTGAGTTTTTAGAATCGGTGGGGCTTGTGGAGAAGTTGTCTTATCTAACAGATGTAGTAGGTATTCCCGTTTGGCGCGTTCAGTATACCATTGCCCGGCAGTGGTTTATGGGAGTATCTTATGAGGAGAAGCAAAGACTTCTGAATATGGCGGTGTGCGGTCTCCATGGCAGAAGCATCAAAGACGGATACTTCATACTCTCTATGCATGCCAGGAATCTAGGACAGATGCGACGAGCCCATGCGTATTTTATACGATGGATTAAATTCTTACAGGAGAAGTTTTACCTTCAGAGGGTCTTGGAAGTGCTTACAGATCTTGGCTACGTCGATCGACCTGATATGTTGCCTGAGCCGGCGGCTGCATATATAGCAATGTTCTTGTATAGATATTTTGGATCCCATCCATCGCTTAAAAGGTTTTCCCAATATATTAAAGATTATGTGTATAAAAGACCACTGGTGCTGTCAATGTTTGTGGAATTTACACTTTTGTATGGTGATGTATCGGAAAAAGAAGTTTCAAAAATGATAGAAACTCTAAAGGATATGCTGGAACACCATAGAGGGTGGCCTGTTTCTGTATGGATTATGTGGGGTATTGGTCGTATATATGAGGAATTAAACTCTTATGAGACGGCAGAGATATACTACCAAGATGCCCTCTCCATTAGCAACATATTTCACATCTCAGATAGCCTTAGGCTTGAGCTTATCAATGCCATAGGCAGGGTAATGTATCTAAGGGGTAGAAAAAAAGAAGCACGCGAGCAATGGGTAAAGCTTCTAGAAGAGGCAAGGGCTATAGGTGATCCCATATTTATGTCTAAAGCCTACAACAACCTTGCCGTGTATGAAGGTGAGCATTCTTTTCGCTATTCTCTTGAGCTTTTCCGTCTTTCTTATGAAATAGCCATGGGTGCCGGTACCACCAGTGC
The DNA here is from genome assembly GCA_964487995.1 of uncultured bacterium. Taxonomy (GTDB): domain Bacteria; phylum Coprothermobacterota; class Coprothermobacteria; order Coprothermobacterales; family JAADFF01; genus JAADFF01. The sequence goes on along the minus strand of CAZATH010000032.1, from coordinate 4,489 downwards.
AGCAGTATCCCTGAGCAACTATCTCAGTGGTGCATATGAGATCATTACTGAAGATAGCTATATGGAGCGTCTTGCAGAAGCTCACGCTTATATCAGTAGCATAGATGTGCCATTTTATAGTCTGCTTTTTTATGCTCAGACATATACACCACTAATTGAGTATCGTAATAGTAGCCTGGTAAAAGAGTGGAATCGTAAGTTGGCAGCGATATTCAGTGATGAAGGTAAAAGGACTGTTTACGCCGAGCGCTATGTTGAGGTGCTTGCTTCCATGGCACTTGGAAAGGCTCTCATAGAGGGTAATGTTAAGGGTGCCGTTGAGATATTGAAAAGGGCAGAGGAATTTGCCGGCAGATATCTCTCTTCTGCAGGTACATATGTATCTACTGTTTACGAGGCATATATGGAGATAGGAATTCAGTACCTTGACAAAGAACTTTTTACCCATGGTTATGAAGGAATGAGATCTCTCAAAGGTGATATACGTAAAGAGTACACAGCTGTAAAGATGTACTTTGATGGTCTCAAATCTCATGCCATCAAAGCCCTTTCAGAAGCAAGAAGACATCGTCTAAGAGAGGGAAGAAAGTTTACAGCTGGTAAAATTTCTCTATATATTGCGGAAATATATTATCGCGATGGGTACATTAAAGAAGCCCTTGTCCACTATCGTAGAGCTCTTTCAGAATTTGAGGGTATGGGTGCCTTTCAGATGATATCCAGGGTTATGAAAATTCTTGAGGATAGGCATATAGAAGATGCTCTCTTTGCCGGGGTCAACGAGCTTACAGTGGAAAGAAGCATAAAAGATGGAACGCTTTCCCAGCTGTGGAAGGTATTTGAAACAGTGCTTGAAGATGTAGAGGGAGAGATCTTTGTCTATGAAAGTGTCCTTGGGGCATATCAGCGTATTATGGGCAAATCCTCTGTTTCAGAGATAGCCATGCAGCTTGCAAGTAGCATACGTTTCTTTGTCTCAGCCCCTGTATCTGTATCTATATACCGAGAAGATGGAAAAATAGCCTATGGAATGTTCACCACCTTTCCCGGTCGGTTTTTTATACCAAAGGTCAGAGAGTATAGTCTTCTCTCTAGTGGCATCAGTGGTTGGTATGCCGATAACGGTTATGTGGTGTATATGGAAAGTAAAAACGATTATACGATACTGGTATACATTGAAAAGGAGCATGTAGATGATACAGATACCCTCTTTGTAGAAAGCATCGTGGGTCTTGTTTTGTCTTCTCTTCCCCTGATTGCCGAGAGACAACATGCTATTGTAGATACACTTACCGGTCTGTATGTGCGCTGGTATATACTGAGAAGACTTGATGAAGAATTTCAACGAAGTCGTCGCGAGCATACCCCTATTGGTGTGCTGTATATGGATATCGATAACTTTAAACAGGTAAATGACACCTTTGGCCATGCCGAAGGAGATAGAGTGCTTCGCACTGTTGCATCTATTATTAAACATTCCTGTGGTACTCTTGATATACCTGGCCGGTATGGAGGAGAGGAGTTTATTGTTATTGTTCCCGGTGGTACATTGGAATATGCCATGGAACTTGCTGAGAGTATCAGAAAAAATGTAGAGAAGGAGTTTAAAGACAGCATGTATAACGTGACGATATCCATAGGTGTTGCAACAGTGCCACCACTTGATGCACGAAGTGGTGTAGAATTACTTGATATGGCAGACAAAGCCATGTACTGGGCAAAGAGACACGGTAAAAACCGTGTGGCATTTGCCACACAGCAGGTTCTTAGGGAGGTGAAAGAAGGTGTTTAAACGTTCTTTTAAGTGGCTTGTGTTGATGCTAATCCTTTCTATTATTACGACAGGGGTTGCCTTTGCCGGTAGTGGCGAGGAAATTCAGGCAAATATTCCTGCACCAAAGTATGACAAAGTGCGTTTTGTGGTGTTTGGTGATACCAGACAGTATGTGGGTGGAGATCCTGTACCGTATATCACCAAGCGTATCATGAAAGAGATCTCATGGATATCTCCTGACTTTGCCATACAAACTGGCGATATTGATATCGGTCAGGCAACGGAGGAGTATCAAACCTATGCCGCCTTTCTTGACTATAAGAGACTGATGCAGAAGATGGGGGTTCCCTTCTTTGTGGTTCCCGGCAACCACGACCTTTATCCAAAGGGAGCTGCCGATGGTATATTCGAGAAGTTGTGGGATCCCTACTACTACTACTTTGACTACCAAGGAGCTCGCTTTGTATTCATGAACTCTGAAATCTACGAGGGAGATATGCAGGTTGCCGGTGGCTTTGGTAAAGATCAAATTCAGTGGCTAAAACAGGTTCTTGATGATGCCCAGAAAAAGAATCTTACGGTTTTCGTAGTCATGCATAGGCCCCTTTACATTCAAGATCGCTACGGCAACTGCAAGGTCAACGACGAGACAGGCACCAGAGGTTTTCAGGGAGCAGAGCAGGAGAGAGATGAGGTTATACAAATTCTCAATAGCCATCCCAACGTAAAGTATGTATTTTCTGGCCATAAACACATGTATTACTATTGCAACATAGGAAAGGATAAACCAATTTACGTAACAGTAGGCAATGGCGGAGCCCCGCTATATGGTGTTCACTGGAGAGGAGCATGGTATGGCTACCTTGTTGTTTACTATACCCCCGGTGATGCCAAAGATGCCTACTTTGATATCTATCAGCCTTGGCACGATGTAGAAATAGAGTACTACCCTGCCAACAATGGAGAGTTTCCGGAGGTAACAGCCCACTTAATGGAGAGATTGTATATGGGAGCCCACGAGCCCACAGTGTATGGCAACGTGGAGTTTATCATGCCCCCTGCCAAGAAGTATGAAGTTGAGAAATCCTTTAATGCCTCAGGAGAAATTACAGGCACAGAGGCACTTCCCAATGGTGCCGTAAAAGTCCATGTAAAGACATACCTTAGAGGATTTAGATTAGGTGATCTTGAAGGGTATAACATCACACTGAAGGCAATCGGCGTAGAGAAGGGTTGGCATCCTAAAGGGCTACTGCCTACCAAGATCAAACTCGTGATTGACGGAGAAAACTTTGATTGCCCCGTGCCCCTGAGGGTAGTAGACGGTCACCTCATGGTGCCCATAAACTGCCTTGACAAAGACTTCTTATCGTATATAGGTAGTGATTTCACACCACCATTTAGGGCACAGTGGCAAAGGCTACACGATAGAATAGAGTTTAAAGCCGGCCGCCGCTACACATATGTATGGTATAACTATCCCGCATGGGTAGAGAAAAATCACTACAGAAGCAGTGGAGCACCGAGCTTTATCACCTCAGATGATACCAGGAGCATAAACGTAGAAGGCACCGGCATATACGCCTACATGTGGGTAAAAGACCTTGCCAAGATTTACGGAAGAGAAGTTCAGTGGGATGGCAAAACAAAGACCGTTGTTGTGAAGTAGGAGAATATGTAAAGAGAAGTTTAAAAGCGGGAAGGTGCCTTCCCGCTTTTTCTTTTTAGTGGAATTTTTTGTAATTTGTATTCCGTTTTAATGAATGCTTTATCGGTAGCTTCCATAGGGCTTCTTAATAATGTCTCTTGTATTATGAAATATATTAAGTTTTTTAAGTTTTATTAGAAATTGTTGAAAATATGTTTTTTCACATAACTTGACAAGGGTGTATAAAAATATGTGCTGTGGTATATGTCTCATCATTGATGATATCAATTCTTGTAGAGTTCGGAAACCGAGAGTTTAAATTGTTTCTCAACAATATGATTTGCCTATGCATATCTATGTGATATAATCTTTCTGTAAAAAATCCTAAAAAAGGAGGGGGATATGTGTGAAGAGAAGATTTTTAGTAGCCTTTTTGGCTGTAGCCCTTGTCTTGTCCTCATTTGTGCCAAGCGCCTATGCTGCAGGTATTGTTAAATCAGCAGACAAACTTCCTACCACAATTATTCGTTCTGATATTCTAAGTGCCAAGCTTTCCCATGTCTTATCTGCTGAAAAAAGGGTAGTTGGAGAGGAAATCAATACTGGCGCTGGTGTTTCTACATGCGGTAAAGTCGGTGTTATTATTGTTGCTAAAGATGGAATGAATCTAAACGCCTTAGTATCCAAACTCAAAAAGATTGCTCCATCTTTCCATGTAGTTTATCGTTATAAGTACGTATTTAATGGTGTAGGTGGTTACGTCAGTACTTCGGAGTATAGTAAGCTTTCTAAGTATGCCACTGTTTATGGTGCTTCTTTCTTCCGTTCAAGGAATTACACTGTTCAGGGTTGGCCCTCTGGGGAAACTCCCAATATGGCATTTTCCAGAAAACTTATTGGTGCCGATACCGTCAATGCCGAAGGCTATACCGGTAAAGGCACTGTGGTGGCTATCCTTGACACAGGTATACGTCCCGATCACGAGTTTTTCTACAAAGATGGCACAGAGCCCAAACCAGGTGCCCCTTGGAAAGACCTTATAGGTCCAGACAAGAAATTTATTGGTG
>CAZATH010000031.1:0-11604 GCA_964487995.1 uncultured bacterium | reverse complement strand
TTAAAGACAGTACTTTTTGTTTAAATTGAAGTGATGCAACCCTTGCAGCTTCCAGAAGAAGCTTTTCTTTAGAAGGAAATAGTTTATATATACCGGCAGGTGAGATTCCCACCTTTCTGGCAACCTTTCTCATTGAAACATTGTCTATTCCCTGCCTCATTAACTCTATTGTGGCACTTACCAGTTTATCTTTGTAGTCTCTAAGGTTAATGTTTCTTCTTCCCATCATTTCCTCCACATGATATGTTTAATTCGGTTGGCTTTTCTGGATATACAATGATATTGATATCCCTTATGTTATCTGTTTGTTTCTTTATATATTCTACAATCTTATTCCTGATAAAATGCATCTCATTAATGGTTTTATCACCATCGGCAAGTAGATGAATGTCTGTGATATACCATTTGCCCATCTTCCTTACCATAATCTTGTTTATACCTTTAATTTGCCTACAATTTGATATTGCTTCCCTAATTTTATCGTATATCTCCATTTCTTCAGGTGGGAGTCCCTCCATGAGTTCATATACGCTGTCTCTAAATATGTCAAATGCCGTTTTGATGATAAACAGAGAAAGGATTAGTCCTAGGAGTGGGTCAAGTATTGGTATACCAAATTTAGTGAGGTATATACCTACAAGTATGGCTATATTCCTGAAGATATCATTTCTCATATTCATGGCTTCGGAGAGCATGGCACGAGAATGTTCTTTTTTTCCTACATAGTATTCCATAGAGAATATTCCTGTCTTTACTATAATTGACAGGAGCATTACTCCAAGGGGTAGCCATCCGTTGATGGTGTGGTATTCTCCTGAAAATATACGTTTTATACTCTCTACCATGAGAGAGACACCTGCATAAAAGATGACAAATGATATAATCTTTGCCCCTATTGCTTCTGCTCTTTCGTGTCCATATGGATGTTCTCTGTCCGGTGGTTTGGAAGCTATGTGAATACTTATTAACATAGTAATCGATGTAAATATATCGGTGAGTGAATCGATACCATCGGCAAATATAGCCATAGAGCCGTATAAAAGGCCGATTGTTATTTTAAAAATGGCAACAATTCCATTGAGTACTGTTGCCAGTATCGCAACACGTTTTTTGGTCACACCCAACCTCCTTGTAATTGATGACGATTTATTCTAACATATTATTAAATTTGTAATATTGCATATTTATTTGGATATAGTGCATAAAGTGTGTTATAATTTAACATGTTCAATTTGTATGGGAAAGGAGGCTATGTTTATGAGCCGCAAAGTGCAGTGGGCATCCCGTTGGGGACTTATTGCGGCTGCTCTCGGTCAAGCTATTGGTGCCGGTAATATATGGCGTTTTCCGAGAAAGGCTGCCCAGTGGGGTGGTGGAACTTTTATATTGATTTACCTACTCTTTAACCTCCTATGGGCTGTGCCTCTCCTGATGTCTGAGATGATACTGGGTAAAAAGACAGAAAAGGGAACTGTTCAAGCATTTGCCGATTTCTTAGACGAGAAGTTTTCATGGATGGGTGCATGGCTTGCATGGGTAACGCTGGCAATCGGTTTTGAGTATGCGGTGGTTACGTCGTGGATTTTAAAGTATTTGGTTCTTTCACTGCAAGGTACATTTGCCCATACAGGGGTGGATACTCAAGCTATATGGGACAACTTTATGGCATCGCCGACAGAGAAGCTCGGATATTTCTTTGTGGTCATTGTGCTTGCATTTATTGTTTTATACGGTGGTTTAAAAGTATTTGAAATTGTTGCAAAGGTACTTGTGCCATCACTAATTGTTCTCCTTGGTATCGTTGCCCTTGTGGCTCTTACCCTACCCGGTGTTACCAAGGGGCTTGAGTATATGTTTGTGCCAAAGTGGGAATATTTTGCCAATTCTCGCACATGGCTTGAGGCACTGACACAAGTTGCATGGTCTACCGGGGCAGGTTGGGGATTTCTACTCACATTTGCCGCGTATGCGAAAAAGAAAGAGGATATTGCCCTGAATGCCTTTACAACAGTCTGGGGTAATATGTCTGCTTCTTTTCTTGCTGCAACCGCTATAGCCGTTACGGTATTTACATTCCTACCAGTGGATAAAGCCAATGAGGCACTTGGCTCTGGTAATTCTGGTCTTGCATTTATATACCTTACAAAGCTTATGGCAAATATGCCTATGAGTTATTTGGTGTCTGTTTTCTTCTTCTTGGCATTCTTCTTTGCAGCCTTCACTTCTCTTATTCCCATGTATGAAATAGCCCTTACCAACTTTGTAGATGCCGGTTATTCCCGCAATAAGATTGCTATTATTCTCTTTATCTTTGCCATATTTGCAGGTATTCCCTCAGCGCTAAATATAGGTTTCCAAGATTCCCAAGACTTTGTATGGGGCCTTGGCCTATGGATTAGTGGGATGTTTATCACATATGCCATTATCAACTTTGGTGTTGAAAAGGCAAGGGAGTATATCAATGAGGTAAGTGATATCAAGATAGGCCGTTGGTATGACTTCTCCATAAAATATGCTATTCCTGTGATGTTTGTCGTTCTATTTGGCTGGTGGATTTGGCAATCTTTCCAGTGGTATAAATTTGACTTTGTCCAGATATTCTCATTTAACGGCACGGGATATAACCTTGGCACTATTCTTGTGTGGTGGATATTTGCCCTTATGACGGCCATGCTTGGTAGCACGGCTATCACCAGTAGAAAGAGGTGATAAAGATGAAAGGTTGGATATGGTTTATTCTTATTGGACTTTATGAATGGGGAGGTTTTATCTATTTCCTATATCGCGTGTTAAAGGCAGAGGAGAAGAAAGCTTAACACTCCCTCACCCTTCACCATAGTATAGGGGCTCCCGTCGGGAGCCCTTCTTTACTCTCTTGGCATCTGTTTGATATATACATCATGTTTAGGATATGGTATTTCTATGCCTTCCTTATCAAATTTCTCTTTGAGTTTTTCAATAAATTTGTCTTTGATGATAAAGCGTCCTAGCAGTGTTTTAGATTTAAAGAGCACTTTGAAATTAATAGCACTATCTCCGAATTCTTCAAAGCGTAAAATAGGTTCAAATGTCTTATCGGCATCTTCTACTTCGCTCACAACTTCCTTTGCAACCTGTAGGGTTAGCTCCCTGACCTTTTTCAGATCACTATCGTATGATACACCCACGGGTATGGCAAGACCATAGGAGCCATCGGTGCCCTTTTTAAAATTAACTACAGAGGCATTTACAACCTTTGAGTTAGGTATAATCACAGTGGCACCATCAAATGCTCTTTTAATCTTTGTATTTCTTAAGGATATGTCTTCAATAACTCCTTGGGTTTCTTCATCTATTTTAATGAAATCTCCAGGCCCTATGTCTTTGGAAACTACAAGCATGATACCTGAGAATAGATTTGCCAGAATATCTTGAAGTGCCAGGGCAACGGCAAGGCCACCGATGCCTAAGGTGGTAATGATAGGTGTTATCTCTATGCCTATAGATTCAAGGGCTATTAGGATACCTACCGATAGAATAATAATCTTCGTAATTGTTACAGTTAAGCCGGTTGCAAGTATTGCGGAATGCTTCCTTTCCATGGATTCTCTAATAAGTTTTTCGGTTAGTATAACGCTATACCAGGTAAGTGTTGATATGCTAGAGAATATGATTACCTTTTTTATGGTGGATAAAGTGGTGCCGTTAATTCCAGTGTATGGCAGTATTAGGTAAATGGTATACAAAATGCCGAGTATAGCTCCCACCTTGGCTGTGATATCTCCCAGATGACAAAGATGTTTAAAATTCTTCTTGCAGAAATATGAAGAAATGATATTCAGTGAGGCATATATTGCGATGATACCGATAACTGCCGTTAGCAGTGAGTATATGATATCCTTCATCTTCTCACCTCCTACTTGTAGATATCTACCCCTGTATCTGTTTGAATTAGATTAACTGTATGCCCGTCTTTTAATGTAAGTATGTATTTATTCCCTTCTTGTATAGGGTCTTTATCGGTTATGTTTAGATTGCTCAGTGATACGTAGGTATCCCATGGAGAAGATTCATTGGTTGATACGACAAACAGCTTGGCTCCGTGTGGAAGGTTGGTTCCCACAGAGAACATTACAGCCTTATCGTAAATTAAATGTAATATCCAGCTGTCTTGTCCGATAAAGGTTGAGACTGCAGCATCCTCAAAGGACATATTGCTAAAACCTTCTGCCACGAGAGTATTTCCCGATATGCTAAGGTTTACACCTGTGTTTTCTATATCTGAGGATGTGATATCTCCTGGAGTTTTTATGCTGAGGTGAAAGTATATGATATTTCCTGAGCGGTTTACAGTTAGCGTATATTCTTCCGCCCGCTTGGTAATGGTTATGATGAATTGTGGCAAAGATGCCGTTTGTGTAGCGGCATTTAGAAATGAAAGAACCATATTCTTCGACTCTGTGAGGCTTGGCTTAGTATTTGCTTTATCCGTTTTACCTGTGCATGCCGTAAATGACGACATAAGTAATATTAACACCATGATATATATAAACCTCTTCATTTTACCCCCTCCTTTTTAAGAGAGATATTGTATATTAATATTACAATGAAACATGATAAAATTTAATTAGCGGTGAATATATATGGAACTTAAATCATTGTTAGATGAGGAAGATAAACGATTCTTAGCTGTGAAGGTCTCCCAGCGAGATGTCAGGGCTGAGGACATTTTACCTGTGATTAAGGACATGTTTTCTTCAGAGAGTGTAATATATCTTCCAGATTATATTGATAATGCTGTTTCCGTCTCCGCCATTGCCGATGTGCTTTACAGGTATCTTGATAAAGAATTTTTCCTTGAAATGGAAGGTACTATGGGCACCATATACCGTTCAATTTTACCAAGTTTAGAGATAGATGGTGAGTATAGTGAGTATCCTGACATAGATGAAAAGGTTATCTTCTATGCCCTGATGAAGGGTATGGATAGAGTAGCCAAGCTGAAAGGCAAAGATAGAATGGTATGGGTATTTGGAAGGATTGATTTTACCCATGATTATCGTTATAGTCGCTTTATAAAATTTTTACATGGTAAGCGTTCCCACGCTGCCACCCATATATGTATTGCTGTAGGATATCCTTCTGATGTGTTGAATTTGCCTGCCGTTAACATAGATGTGTCTCCACACTACAGATTTGAAGACCTGGTAAGCTTGCCATTTAAAGATCCCCATCGCAAACTAATGGGAGTCTTGGCACTGACCTCGGAGCACACCAGTGGCCATAATACAGTGTCGTTTGTATCACGGCTGATGGAGAAATATCCCTGGACCAAGAGGCCATTTAAAGACCTTTTAGAGTGGGGTGTTATTGAACAATACGGATATTATTTTTATAGCTTTACCAATATGGAGTTTTTCCACTATGCCCTGAGACACTTTGTCTCGCGGGATGCGGAAAACATTGCCCTTTCCCTAATGCGAAGAAATCTTCATGGAAATATGCTGTTGGTGGCACGGTTGAGCAAAAGACGTGGCGATATTAGGAAAGCACTTGCCACTATAACCATGTATGCAAGAGATATATTGAAAAATGGCAGATACCGTAAGGCTTATGAAGAGATTCTTCCTTATTATAGGGAATATTGTGATTATCTGTCTTTTCCACAGATGATGTTTTATTTAAAACTGGCTTCTTCTACAGAACATCACGATGAAGAGCTGACAGGCCATATTGCCGATAAACTAATCTTAACAGGGAGGTGGAAATATTCATCTCTTCCATATCTTGCCAAAGTTATGCCACCTTCTGATAAGGCAGATATATTTTGGCAAGATCTGTATTTAAAGTGGAAAGACAGGCCATATTCCCTACAAAAAGCACTGGTGCTGTCGTCGGTATTTATATATCTTTGGCGAGAAGGTAAGGTTCCACCTGATCTAATGGAAAAGTTGAATGCATGTGCAAAGATACCCTGGCTTCACGATAAGATGCTTACCGTTCTTGTGAATGTTGCATTTGGTAGGGCAAGTATATTAATGGGAGATATAGATAAAGCCAGGAGCATTTTTGAAAGGTTGGCAGAAGTGATAGAAAATAGTGGTTTGTGGTTTTTTGCACATGTGGTATTTAACAATCTATTTGTTTCATTTCATTATTCCGATGGAACATATCCCGCTGTCAGATTACTATCACTTTTGTTTAAAGCTTATGAATCTGCCCTTTTGTATAGAAGCTCTCGTGTATCTGTCTCTATTACCAATTATCTTATCATTTCTGCTAGTGCATCTAGGAAATATACAGAGATAAAGGATATGGCACAGAGGCTTACCGAGATGCTTGAAAATTTTTCTATGCCTGAGTCTGTTATATCAACATATTATGCCATGAGTTTTGTATCCATGGATTATGGTTATAGAGAACATGCCATGACATATATTGAAGAGATGAAATCTATGCTTGATAGTCATGGTTGGGATAACTTTTCATATATTATCAAGATGTGGTACTACTTTGCCCTTGCCCATTTTTATATGATGAATGGTGATTATGATAAGGCTCAGGAAATATTGAGCATATGGGAAAACCATATAGGTATTTATGGCGAAGGATATACCAAGAAAAATCTTATTTTAGAGGGTATAGAGATTATGAAAGGTTTAAAAAAGCCAGATTCAGCCAGTACCATTTATTATTATCGTTATTACACTAGCAGGAAAGAATATCAGGCTGGCATAGAGATGTTGGAAGAACTTTTTAAAGAGGCATTACATATCGGTGATATGCTTGAGATGGCAAATGCCAAACGGTTTATGGCTTATCTTTATGAAAAGCTTGGAGATAGCACTCTTGCAAGAGAGTATCTGTATGATGCCTATGGTATGTATAGGCAAATAGAATCATATTATGCTAAGGAAATAAAGTTTTCTCTGTCTTCTCTTCACATTGATATGGTACCCGATGAGATGTGGAATGTGTATATATCACGTTTGATGCTAGTTGAACTATTTTCTGAACTTGCACTTGAAAAGTACGTTAAAGATGTGATGTTAAAAATTTTATCTTCTATTTTTATTCCAGCCTCTGGTATGTGGATGTTATTTCAGTGGGATAATTTTACTGACTTTGTCGGTTTTACCCTTATCAAGGGGGAGACATATAAGTTTGGTGAATTTTATCTTTCACCATCTGAGATAGATAGCTTAAAAGATTATGAGATTAGCCTCTCACCTTCTTATGTATATGTTGTGGTAAAAAGCTCTGATGCCATAGTGGTTATATACGGGGAAAATCGGTATATGGAAAATGCCTTTAGCCAGCAAGATATATCGCTAATGAGGCAGTTTGGTGAGAATATCATAGGTTTGCTTCTTAAGATGAAAATGGGTGAGCAGGCAATGTACGATTTTCTCACAGGTGTTTACTCTCGGTGGTACCTTATTCGTCAGATAGAACGTGAACTGGCAAGGCAGCGTAGAAATAATACTCCTGTCTCCCTACTATTTATTGATGTAGATGATTTTAAGCATGTTAATGATACCTATGGCCACGATATGGGTGATAGGGTGCTTAAGAGGCTGGGACAAATCATATTAGAGAACATAAGAAATGTTGATATTGCCGGTAGATATGGGGGAGAGGAGTTTGTTATACTCCTACCGGATACCAATACGGAGGGTGCCTATGTGGTTGCCGAACGTATCAGAAGTGCTGTTGAAAATGACCCAAATCTTGAAGTGCCTATTACTGTTTCCATTGGTGTTATAACAGTAACACCGGATACCGACTATGATGTTGTTCACATGCTTAAAATGGCAGATATGGCTATGTATCGCGCCAAGAATTTGGGAAAAAATATGGTATTTATATGGGGTGAACATTTTTAGTATGATAAAATAAGGGAAATTACCGTTTTACGGTGATGGGGATGGGGTTGATGAAAGAAATATCTCTGGATCTCATAGAGGAGAATTTAAAAGAGAGGCTTGAACCTTATATCGTTGCTGATATTAAACCTATTGTGGTTGTTGTGCGTAGTTTTTTCAAAGATGAAGAGTGGGTTGATTATCTTACCTATATTCTCGATGTGGGTTCCCTTAAACATGATTTTAAAAGTGTTTTAGAGCGCCATTTTAATGTTTTATATGTGGGAGCCACATCTGGTGTAGATCTCTTTGCCGTTATTGTTCCTAAAGAAAACGAGATTGTTGATACAGTTTCAGAGCTTACCCGTAGAGTAGAAGCTATGGAAGATGATATGATCTCTGTATTCTTAGGACCTGAGTATTTAGGTAGAATCCAAAAGCAGGTTGATATTTTTAAAAATCCATTTAAAACAATGGTAGAGTTTGCCATTGGATATTCTTTCTTGAAATCTACCTCTGTTGATGACATTATAGAATCTGTTAAGCTTGCTCTTGGTAGGGCAGATATGAGACGGCGTATTAAAGTCGACGAGTTAACACGGGAGTTGTATTACATACTGGATAGTGGTAATGTAGAGACATATTTTCAGCCGATTATTGATGTTAAGAACAAATCGATATATGCATATGAGGCACTTGTCAGGGGACCTAAGGGTAGCCCTTTACGGAGACCAGATCTGTTGTTTAAAGTAGCTTATCTTAATCATGTAGAACTGGATCTTGATAGAATGGTGAGAAGAATCCATATAGAGAACTTTAAAAGAATATATGGAGATAGTAGGGGAAAATTATCACTGAATTTGGGACCCGTTACCCCTATGTTTATTGAAGATGTTGATTGGGATCTGAAAGGTGCGTCTATTCCCAAAGAGTATGTTATTTGGGAAGTATCGGAAAAAACCTATATTGACGATTTTACAGCCTTTTCGCGCACTATAGATTTTCTTGTCTCTTCTGGTTATCACGTTGCTGTCGATGATTTTGGTGCCGGGGCAACGACATTTAAGCTAATATTTTCTATTAACACCCAACTTATCAAAATAGACAGAAGTTTTATAGAGTCTGTTAATACCGATCAATCCAAACAGATGTTTTTAGAACGGCTGATTGGTTGTTTCTACAGACCTGATACTTTACTAATTGTTGAAGGTTTAGAGACCCGTGAGGAGTTTGGTGTGCTCCTTGACATTGGCTATAGGTATTTTCAAGGTTATTATCTGGCTATGCCATCTCCTGACCCTATAAAGGATGATGATCTGAAGGCACTTCTTAAAGATGTTAGCCCTGATGTAATGAATATGAAATTTTCTGGATATTTTTTAACGTAAATTATGACAATTTCTGCGATGGAAAGCTTATTAAATTGCTTCTGTTGATCTTCTGGGTGTATATCTTTCTTAGCACTATTGTTAATAGTATGTGGGTTCTTATTTGGATGTAAACCGTGATTTATGAAGATTATGGCTTTTGTAGGTGATTGTATTTATAGCTACAGTGCTGTTTAGTTGTTTTGATTTCTTATTAACAATCTTTTATAGCCCAAACGTTGCTTTGTTATAAGCTCTCATGTTTAATGAAAATACTGTTCTAATATATCGAGCCGTGTAAATTGGGTAATATGGCACTAACTTAATAGATCTAACCTGTCTATTTTCGCTGTTGCATAAGAGATTTCCTAATATGGTAATTAATAGTTGCCTAAAGAGGGTGAAGGAAATATAGGCAAAAGGAGGTGGTGTGCCATGGTGAAGAAACTCACACGTCAGGAGAAAGATAAGATGTACACTGATCTTCAAGATCGCTTCAATGTTCTTCTTGCCAAAGCCGAAGGCCTGAGGGAGCAAATTAGGAATATTGATGCCGCAATTATCCAATGGGGTGCTACTCTAAACACCTTAAAGACTCTGAAGTCTATGGGTAGTGGTAAAATCGTGCATATTCCTGTTGGTCCCGATATCAAGGTTAAGGTAAAGCTTGAAGAGATTGATACTGTGATCATGAATGTGGGTTCTGACATTTACGCAGAATTTTCCTACGAGGATGTTGAAAAGAAGATAGAGGAGCAAGTTGCCCTTCTTAGGGCTCTAAGAGACTCCCTATCTGCCGAACTGGAGAAGACTGTTAACGAACTAAAGGAGATTTTGCCTAAGGTCAGAGAGACAGGACCTGCAGAGGATGAAAAGGAGTGATCACCATGGCACTGAAGGAGTGGGAATACTATGAAAAGCTTTTAGAAGGAGCCCGCTCCTTCTATCTGGATCTTGGAGGTATACTCATAGAGGTTGATCGCAAGACAGCCGAGGAACACCTCCGCCAGAAGCTAAGGGAGCAAGCCACCTCCGAGGGGGGCACTGAATAGTGCCCCTTCTTTTATTTTTATATACTTCTGAACATATTAAGTACATTTTGGGAGAAGTATAATATGAAAGTAGATGTTGGTTTTTTAATCTGGCATTGTTGGGAGGTGGGTGGAATGAAGAAACTAATGAATCTGATGATAGTTTTGGCAATTGTTGCATCGTTATTTGCTGTATATATGTTTTATAAGTCTTATGTGATATTTCAATCTGTTCAAACTATTGAAAATGTTTCTGGTTTTAACAATAAACTTACAAGGGTTATACTTTATGCCACTGAATATGCCATTGCCAAAGACGATGCAATTAAATCACTATACGATAAAAGGATGCAAGAATTTAATGAATATGTATCTCATATGAATGTGCCCACTTCAATGAAGAAAGATGCCCAGCGTATTATTGGAAAAGTAAAAGATCTTGAAAAATTGTTTAATGGGGCAAATTCATCTATAAGCCAGATAAACGAAGATGTAGAATCTATCTTAGATGATCTGCACGCCGTGGAGCTAAAAGCTATACACACAACACGCTCGTCTATTTTAACACTGTTGATCATTTCTATCGTTCTCGGTATCATTATGATGCTCTCTCTCTTATATGCAATGTATCTAACAAAATCTGTGCTAAGTGCAGTTATGGAGTTGGAGAGACTGGCAGATGATATGGAGAATGGTAAACTTAGTGGTGATGTCAAGGTTGCCGGTACAACCGAGGTGGGTGTTGCCCTTCTGAGACTTGCTGAGGTAATTAGCGATAAGTTGGTGCCATTGGTAAGAAGCGTTGTTGATGGCACACTTAGGCTTGACAATCTTGTTGATGAACTTGATCGTTCTTCTGAGGTAATGGCAGACAGCGTTTCTGAATTTAGACTCCAGGCAGAAAGTGTTTCTTCACAGTCTGAGGATATTATGAAGGCAATAGACAATGCTCTTTCATCTGTTTCAGAGGTATTGGGTGGCACAGAGAATGTGGCTAATGCCGCTGTCCAGCTTTCAGAGGTAGCAGATATGCTTAACCGTATTGTTGAAGAGGGTAATGAAAGCATGGAAGCTCTTGACAAGGCAATGAAACTGATGATTGAAAAGACATCTGGGGCAAGGGAGAGCATGGAAGAATTGAAGAAGTGGACAGAGAGAATTAATGAAATCGTGAAAACAGTTGGTGATATAGCCGAGCAGACCAATTTGCTTGCCCTTAATGCCGCCATTGAGGCAGCCCGCGCCGGTGAAGCCGGTAGGGGTTTTGCCGTTGTTGCAGAGGAAATAAGAAAACTTGCAGAAGGCAGCCGTGAAGCTGCCGATGAGATAGCCAGTGTGTTAAAAACGGTAACCTCTGGTATA
>CAZATH010000030.1:0-11805 GCA_964487995.1 uncultured bacterium | reverse complement strand
GGATTTTAAACTTAAAGATGGTATTCAGATAGGTTATTCCAAGTTTTTGATGATTCTCTGGTTTACATTTTCCTGTCTATATGTCTTGACGTTATTTGTTGGGTAAACATATGTGGCTCTTTGCCTATGAAGATACCATTTAGTTCAAGAGAGGGTTTCCCCGGGGAAACTTGAAATTTTTAGTCTATCATATAGTATATTTTATATACTTTTGTATGTCTATGTTCATTAAGTGAGGGAGAGCTTGATGAAAATGTCTATTATACCGAGTAAGGTTGTAGGTATTGTTGGTGGTATGGGTCCTGAGGCCGGTGTGGATCTTGCGTATAATATTATCGGCTGTCTCCTGTCCGCAGAGATCGTTTGTTGCCCTGTGGAAACTTTCTATCTCCTATCCTTCTAATTGGTAGATGTGTGTAATGAACATTTTAATTTAGGTATATTTGTTTCTGCGGGGAAACATTTTGGTAAGGTGTTTTTTCTTTACCATTGAAATACTTATGTTATGGAATCTTGTGGTTGGTTTTACATTGGGATTTTTGTGATTACGGATATGAGTTTGATGGTTTTTCAGATATAAATGTATGATGAATGTTCTGCTATTCCTAAAGATGTATTTTTCCCATCATGAGTTATGCAGATGTTGCTATAAGGCTTACGGTTTGTATCACAGATATTTATCTACGGTAGGTGCACTTTTATTTGGTGTTCTGTGTGATATCAAGAAATTATTCCTTTTTTTCCATGAATTTATATGCAAAATTCCATGTTTAACTTACTAAAATATATTATAGGGAGGTGATAATATGGCTCAGAAAAAGGGCTCTTCTCAGGCACTACTCATATGGATCCTGGTTGGATTTATATTGGGTATTGGTGCAGGCCTCATACTGGGAAAAGATTACGTGGTATGGGTTGCCTGGATGGGAGATGTCTTTATTAGGCTTTTGAAGATGTTAATTGTTCCACTGGTGTTCTCTAGCATTGTTGTAGGTGTGGCGTCTATTGGTGATCCCAGCAAGCTTGGTAGGGTAGGTCTGAAGACCATTCTCTACTATCTCTTGACAACTGCATTTGCCGTGACCATCGGTCTTATACTTGGTAATCTCATGAAGGTTGGTGCAGGTATGCAGCTACAAGAGGGGCTTAAGTTTACCGGTAAAGAGGCTCCTTCGCTGTATGACGTATTTATAAACATCTTCCCGAAAAATCCTGTGGCTTCCCTTGCAAATGGTGCTATGCTACAGATCATTGTCTTTGCGCTGTTCTTTGGTATAGCGGCATTACTTGCAGGACAGAAAGGCAAACTTGTTTTAGATGTGATGGATAGTGTGGCTGAGACGATGTATAAGCTAACGGCCATTGTTATGTGGTGGGCACCCTTTGGTGTTTTTGGCTTGATTGCCAAGGTTGTTGGTACCAAAGGACTTGCCATCTTGCTTCCTTATACAAAGGTGATTCTTGGTGTGTATATTGGTGTTATACTCCACGCCCTGATTACATATACAGGTGTGTTGTCGCTACTTGCCAGATTAAATCCATGGGTTTTCTTTAAGAAGGCGTTTGAGGCTACATTCACGGCATTTGTCACACGTAGTAGTAGTGCTACACTACCTGTGACCATGAGGGTTGCCAAGGAAAAACTTGGTGTCTCTGAATCTATTGCATCATTTGTCTTACCGCTTGGTGCTACAATCAACATGGACGGCACGGCTTTATATCAGGGTGTTGCCGCTTTGTTTATTGCCCAGGTTTACGGTATGCATCTTACCCTTTCACAGCAGATTATGGTGATTGTGACTGCCACCTTGGCATCGATTGGCACGGCGGGTGTGCCTGGTGCAGGTCTTATTATGCTTACCCTTGTGACACAGTCTATAGGTCTACCTATTGAGGGTGTGGCACTCATTGCCGGTATTGATGTCTTCCTCGACATGGCAAGGACTGCACTCAACGTTACCGGTGATTTGACAGGTGCCACCTATGTGGCAAAGAGTGAGGGAGAGCTTGATGAAAATGTCTATTATGCCGAGTAAGGTTGTAGGTATTGTTGGTGGTATGGGTCCTGAGGCCGGTGTAGACCTTGCGTATAAGATTATCAGGCTGTCTCCGGCTCGCAGGGATCAGGAGCATATACACGTGATACTCGATAATTTTAGCCAGATTCCCGATAGAACGGCATATATTCTTGGGAGGGGAGAAAATCCCCTCCCTTATCTTATCCAGTCTGTTGAGCGTTTAAAAAATGCCGGTGCTGAGATATTTGTGATGTCGTGTAATACAGCACACTACTTTTACGATGATATTGTGGAGAAAACCGGTGTGCATATGCTTCATATTGCCAGGCAGTCGTTTAAAGCCATTGAAAATATGAATATCTCTGGTCCTATTGGTGTTTTAGGAACGGTGGGAACACTGAAGGGAAAGATATATGAAGGGTTTGGATATGAGGTTGTATATCCAGATGATAAGCACTTGGCTATGCTAATGAATGCCATTTATGGTATAAAAGCTGGAGAGTATGAAGGGCCAGCAAAACTTATCGACCGTGTTATTGACCATTTGGTTGGTAAGGGAGCAGTAGCCCTCATTATGGCATGCACAGAAATTCCCCTGGTGAAGCAGAGGCTACAAAGTCCTGTTCCCCTTGTTGATGCCACGCTTGAGCTTGCCAGGGCAGTGGTGAAAGAGGTTTATGGAATAGATGCTGGAAGGTAGCTATGTCTTTTTAGATTGCAATTTTTATATATGTATAAAATGCTATTTGCGGATTTAAAAGTTCATGGAAAGTGTGGCTTATTAAATATTTCCAGACCAAGCCAGGCTTTTAATAATTGAAGTGTAATATTTGTTCAAATAAAAGTTGTTGGTTTTCAAAATGTCGGTTTTGTTAATAATGTATGTGAGTGATTATCTGGAAAGAGTGATTATATTATAGGGAGAATGCAGCATTCTTCGTATGGTGATAAAATAATCAATAACTTCACAATAAGGGGTATATTGGATATTCAAATTCTAACTGTTAGACGGTTGCCGTAGGATGTAAGCGTAATACAAATTCTTTAGCAATTATAGGAATATATGTATTGTGTGTATGGTGTATAAGGGTAATAAATTTTTTATCTCTGAATGTGTATTTCATTGCAACATGGATCATGGATATATGTTAGGAAAGTAGGATAGAATACTATGTAAAGGCTAATTAACAATATTTAGAGATGTGATATGATAATGATGAGGTGATGGTATGAAAACATGTAAGAGTGGTATAGATACACCTTTTGCCATATGGCTCAAGAGGCTTCTTGCCTATATGTTTGTTTTAATGATTCCATTTTCCATTGCTATCTGTATCCAGGGATTTTTACAGAAAAATATGGGATATATAAGAGATGGTATGACGATGCTAACGGTGCCATTTTTACTTTGGAATGTTGTTATGGAGGGTTTGGGTGTAAAGAATATGAAGATTGTCTCTATTGGATACTGGATATTGTCTGTTCTTGCCTTTCTTGATGTATTTGTAGTCACCGATGACGTGTTTCGCATTCTGATGCTTATTATTTCTTTTTCGGCTGTATATGGTGCTTTACATCCCGATTGGGCTATGACAAAGCCAAAGATGAAGATAAGATAGATGTTGTAGATTGACATTTCAGAAATACAATTTATTATTTTTGCGAAAATAGAAGGATTTCCATTTAAAGGAATGTAAACTTGAAAAAATGTCCCAGCGGGTTTATGGTATTTTGAGTTGGTGAGGTTCAGTTTAGTTTAACAAGATGGAAACTATGGAAAACTTACGAATAGCTGTTTGGTTAATTCGATGTATTTTGAGTTAAAAAGCTTCTAATGGCTTCAGTAGAAAACGTTTGGTGGAAGAGAATATAAGTTTTCATTAGGTAGGCGATGCATATAAATTGTAAGTGTATATCTCTGTAAGCTATAACTCTAAGCCACCTATGTTAGTATTGGGGTGGTAAGGTAATATAAGTATCTTTCCTTTTACCATCCTCTTGTTGAAAGATTGTAAAAGCAAGATTTTGCTAGTCTCTGTCTTATATTGAATATTGGTATAGATAACTTAAACTTCATACGCTGGAAAATTGCAGTGTTGTGCATATTCAGATGTTTTTATCTTTAAGTTGTTGGAGAGATTTTAATTGAATATGGAATATTAGTATGGGAGCATATGTGATGCTTATAAGGATATGTTTCTGAGTGAAACTGTTAAAAATCGCAATTCAGATGATAAATTCCTTAAACTACACATTAAATTAGTGGTATAGAGAGAAAAAGTAGGGTTATAAACTATACTTGCTGACAGGTAGTCTGTCTTATTATAAAGAGAGGAGGGAGCCCAGTGGGCTCCCGGAAGCTATACTTTAAACCTTGAAGCTCTAGCTTGCAGGTCGTCAAATATCTCTTTAATAAGGGCTTCTTTCCTTGCAAGGCTTCTGACATCTGAGGCAAAGGAGTTAATCTTCTCGTTTATCTCCTCCATGTGCTTGGCTATTGATTCTATATTCTTGGATACCACTTCTACACCTGCAGATATCTCCTCTGCCGTTGCCGACTGCTCTTCTGCCACAGCTGCAAGGTCTTCTGTCCGCTGGGTAACCCCTTGAACGTGATTAAGTATAGATGTGAATATATCTACAATCTTATTCATGCTTTCTCCAACAGACTGGACTTCTTCTCCTACCTCTCTTGAGAATCCGGCCGTTTCTTTAGTTGCCTCAATAATTTCTTTAAGCTGTGCACCAATCTCTTCAGTAGATCTCTGAGTTTCTTCGGCGAGCTTTCTAATCTCATCGGCGACAACGGCAAATCCCCTGCCTGCCTCACCGGCACGGGCTGCCTCAATGGCGGCATTGAGTGCAAGGAGGTTAGTCTGCTCGGCAATAGATGAGATTACATCGATAATATCTCTAATCGCACTTACAGATTGCTCTAAGGCGTCGGTTTTTTCTACCATGGTTTCTGCCTTGCTGGTTACAGTGGCAACTTTATGCTGTGCATCTTCTACTACCTGATTACCTTCTTCTACCTCCATAACAACACCGTTCATGTGGCTAGATAGCTCGGTGGCAGATTCGGCAACTACAATAGCAGAATCTGCTACCTGTTTAACGTTATCGGAGATGCTCTCCATATTTACCGCCATATCTGTAATAGAAGCTGTAATCTCATCGGTAATCTCTTCAATAAACTTGGAGGCATCCTCAATGGAAAGAATTTCAGTGTGGAACTCTTCCATATAGCCATGTCCCTTCAAGGCAGACTGTATAAATGCGTTGATAAGCCCACTAAGCCTGTCCATAAACGAGTTGAAGTACATGGAAATTCTACCAATCTCATCTTTTGTTGTGATGGGGAGTCTTCTTGTAAGGTCACCTTCTCCTTCTGCAAGGTCTGCCATGGCTTTTTCGAGTGCCTGAAGGGGCTTAGTAATTTGCTTTTCAAAGTAGAAGAAGAATAGGGCAATAATGATGATATTTATAAGAAGTATTGCGAGGGAGATGTTTTTAATGTATATAAGCTTTGCCTGATACGACTGTTGGAACAGAGAGACAGCTTTATTCATCTCTGCAAGAAGTGTATTGTTGTGATCGGCAATATATTTTATAGCGTCCATGTCTGCACCGTGGGTTTCCTCTACCTTGTTTACAGCTTCTTTAAATGGTTCCCAGAGCTCTTTTACCTTTTGAAGCTGCCCTAGTGGAGCCCCACTGGCAGGGGGTAGTGGTTCTGTTTTCTTGGTCATTCCCAGATCTGCAAATGTCTGACCACCTTCCATGAGTGCTCTGAGTGATACGTCAAATAAATCTCTCGCAAGTGTCATTTCCTTTAGGGCACTGTCTTTGTTTACACCGGCATAAACCATCATGGCGTTTTTTGCCATCCGCTGGGTAAGCATTCTCTGCCTACCTGCTACGTTGATAACGGCTCCATCATCGAATATCTTTCCTATCATGTAGGCGTTGAAGGCAAAACCGATAAACGACATAATAAGCATGATAATAAGGGGCAAAAGTATCTTTGTTCGCACCTTTGTCACCGAGGACACCTCCCTTTCCAAGTTCAACATTACCTTTACAATTTATATTGTATCATTTTACGATGTTATTTATTCGCTATCGTTGTCTTGTATATTTTGTGGATATATCTATGATGTACAATAGAAATGGAGGGACTGCGTGTGGGTAAAAGAACCAAGCCATGGAATTTGGTAGTGGATAAAGGGGCTCAGATGCTCCTATCTCTTGAGGTCAACAGCGTGTCACGTTTTGCCACGTGGGCTGAGGTAGTAGATGTCAAAGAGGAGGAATTTGTGATAAAAACCTCTTCAACTTTGCCATCTTATTACGATGCCAAATTTTTCTTTATACCCTCGGCCGGTGTGATGTATTTTGGCAAAGGTGGTATATATGTTTCCCCAGAAGGGGTGGCAACAGTGTATCCCGAGACAGACTTTATATATGCCGAAGATGCATTTTCAGATGCCACTTTAATGAAACCCTTTGCCATCCCCCTACGGTGCGGTGCTACTGAAATGTCTATACTCTATTTAGATCCTGAAAATATTGGTGTAGCAACGATCAGGGCTTTGATACCCACTCCCCGCTATGTGAAAAAAGGTTTTTGTGAGGTAAAGGTCTACCTTCCAATGGAATATACCATTAAAGAGATTGAGGGCACGCTTGATATATCTTTTTCCACCGAGGTTGTATTTGGACGAAACTATGGCGTTGGCGTGCTGGGGCATCTTCGCATAGATAGTCCAGAACTTTCTTTGATGTCCTCTGCCTTTGTGCCGTTTACCACTAAATGAGTAAAATCATTGTTTTTATAACTACATTTTGAAAGGAGGTATTACTGATGTGGAATAAACGTGTAGGTGCACAGATTATGCTTTATGGCTCTTATGTGAGTGCGGTATTATTGGTATTGGCAGTGCTCATGATGCTATTTGGCGGCACGATGTTTGCCACATTTATGCCTGGTAGAGTAGGGGCAGGTGGCTTTTTTATCGGTCTGTTTATGGCTCTTATAGCTTTGGTGGTCGGGGGATTTGTGCTGTGGTGCATGTATTCTGCCGGAAAGACTTATCTTGAAAGTGGCACCTTTGAGCAGTGGAAGGTATGGGTTGTCCTTGTGCTTTCTGCACTTAATCTCATCAGGAGTTTTGGTGCACATAACTTTTTTGCCATTTTAGTGGGTATTGTGATAAACGGCATCTTTGTCTTCGGAGCTGCAGCTATGTTATTTGCTGAGGAAGAATCTTCTGGAGAATACTAAAGCTATAAAGGGCGGATACCCGCCCTTTATAGCCCTCTGATGAACTCTAAAACATCTGATATTGCCTGCTTTCCGATGTATGGATCTTCATACAGTTCATGGTATGCACCGGGATATTGTATTAACCTTGCGTTTCCACCCCATATACGGGCAAACTCCACTGCCGGATGGGGTGGCACGATGTTGTCGTTTTCGCCTACCTGTAGAAGAAGAGGTAGCTTCGTGTGAGATGCCTTTTCCCATAAGTATTTAACATTTCTCACCATCTCACCATATAACCTTGCAGATATCCTATCGTGAACCAATGGATCGTTGATATAGGCATTTACTTCTTCTTGGCTTCTAGATATATCCTTGGGGTTTAACTGGTTTGACATTGTAAGAGATGGTATTACTTTATCAAGAAGCATGGCTATGAATTGAAGTAAGGGGTTAACCTTCTTGATGTGTATTGCAGGGCTTGATGCAACGATACCTTCTATCGTATCAGGATATTCTTCTGCCACCCTCAAGGCAATGAGTCCCCCAAGAGAGTGTCCTAAAATGACTTTCTTGCCACTGATACTTTCAAGGTATCTACCTATATACTCAAACAACTTTTCAAACGAAGCGATATGCCCTCTCTTTCCCGGGCTTTTCCCATGTCCTGGTAGGTCAAAGGAGTATACATCTATTCCATATTCATTTAGTGTATTTACTATCGAGCGATATCTACCGGCATGTTCACCCAGGCCGTGAATGATAAGCACAGACGCACCAACGGGATGAGATGCTTTCCACTGATATGTATACAGCTTGATTTTTCTAATTTCCATTATTTATCTCCCCACACTTGAATGAATTCCAGGAATATGTAGAAAGGTATCCACAGAAGGTCTTCATCTATGTCAAAGTATGGGCTATGATTGGGTGCCGTTATGCCCTTCTCTGGATTGCTTGTTACCACAAAGAAGAAGGCACCTGGCACCCTCTGGGTATAGTAGGCAAAGTCCTCTGCTCCCATTATAGGTTCTGGTGCATCAATGTATGGAAGCTCTACCTCTTGGGCTATCTGCTCTATCATTTGCACAACTTCGGGAGTATTGTGAAGTGGTGGATATCCCCACTTGTACTCAAATTCCGCATCTGCTCTATACATCTTGGCTATGGCATATGCTATTTCCTCCATTCTCTTTGCGATAAAATCCCTGTCTTCAGAGAATGTTGTCCTGACAGTTCCCGACATGTATGCTTCTTCGGGAATAATGTTGTGGGTGGTACCTCCGTGCACCTCACCTATAGTTATTACCGTTGGATGGGTCTGATTAAGCTCTCTTGTTTTCATGTTGTAAACTGCCATGATGTAGTGGGCGGTGGGCACAATGGGATCTATTCCTGTATGGGGAGTGCTACCATGGGTGCCCTTTCCCTTAAATGTAATATGCACCTCATCGGCAGCAGCCATAAAGGGACCAGGTTTGGATATTACCGTGCCAGGTTTTACATTGCTCCAGCCAAGGGAACCTACATGACCACCTATGATAACATCTACATTTTCCAGCACACCAGCATCTACTGAGTATTTAGCACCGAAATAGCCCTCTTCTCCCGGCTGAAAGATTAGCCTTATACCGCGAGAAGGGGGATTTTCTGCCAGATGGTGAGCTACCCCAAGAAGCACGGCAGTGTGGGCATCGTGTCCGCATGCGTGCATAAAACCATCGTGTTTAGATTTGTAAGGGGTATCTCTGAGCTCCTTTAAGGGTAAGGCATCCATGTCTGCCCTTAGAGCTATGTATGGTGGATCTCCTATATCTACCACTACAGACGGTCCAACATGGCGTGGGGAAAGCCCGAATGATTTAAGCTTTTCTTCTACATATGCCTTGGTCTTGGGAAGCTCAAGTCCAACCTCTGGAATCTGGTGAAGCTCTCTACGATAGGTGATGATCTCTGACAGTCTCTTTTCAATGTCTGACTTTCTAATAACATCTTTGATGAGTTTTTTAAACTGAGAATACATAACAACACCTCCTTATTCTACCTGTGCAAGATACAGGTTTTGTGCAATCTCTTTAAGAGTCTCTACCTTTTGGCCCTCTTTGTGTTTCAGTGAAATTTTCAACGTAATATCTTTAAGGATATTATCGGCGTAGGCTTTTCTGATAAAGGAAATAGCCTCTTTTGGATAATGGGTATTGATGGTAATACTGCCGTCAGATTGGAAGTTTAGAAACTTTGTCCCCGCTGGTATCTTTAGGTTAAGAGAGATATTTTTAATACCGGCAAGTTTACGGGAAAGTCTGATAAGGCCAATGACAGAGGCAATATCTTCAGTTTGAAGGTAAACAGTGCCTGTATAGTTTTTAGCTCTGCGCTGTGTGATCTCGTTTTCTGTGTGCGATGTGGTATATGAGTATTTATTAGATGGTGTTTTCTGTCTTGTTTGATAGATTTGATTTTCCCTTTGCAATGTATGGTGAGATGTGTGTTGTTGGGTGCCTTTGATATCTATTTTAGATATCAAAATGCCCAGTATTAGAATGAAAAAGCCAACAGGTGGGAATATGAACAGAAATATTAGACCTATCAGGGTAATAATACCCCCTACACCTTTGGCGTTATTTTTTCTCTTCACATCTTTTCTCCCCTTTCTACATTGTTTTATGTATATCTGTATTATTGGTCTGAAAAATCATATATACCAGTTCATTAGAGATATACCTATGTCAAGGGTTTTGGATATTAAACCTGTTATTGACTGTGCTTTATGTTTAGCTATGTTGTTTTGCATGGTATTTTTTCCTCCATACTTATCTACAATAATGATACAACTTTCTCGAAAATGCGATATGGTATGGATATATGGTTAGCTCCACTTCAGAAAAGTTGTTTTCTTCCGATAAGTGTATTGAGAGCCAGGGATGGCATAGGTGTTCCAGGGATGGAGGTGGCAGTCATGAAAAGGAAGCCAGAAAGGCCTTCCAGGTCTGCCAAGACGCTGCCCACAACGCACCGTCGCGCTGCGGGAGGGAAGAGACCCTCCCGCCCTTTAAAGGGCAGTGATAGAAAAGTGCCGGTGCGAAAAGAAAGGTGGGTAATGCTGGTAGCCCTGTAAGGCTAAAAAGAAGAGGGGTGCTTCGGTACCCCCTTTTGTATTTTTCGTATGGCTATATAGAGTCTTTTTATTTTACATAATTTTCATATGTCGTGTAGTTATGTGTTGTCAAATAGATATAATATAAAATGACATTCTTCTTTGTGTCTCATATAATGATTTTCCCAGGATTTTTACTATATCGTTTGGGTTGTTTCTTGGGGAAAAATTACATATATTTGCCCTATGGTATAGTGTGCTGATTTTTAATCTAAAAAGCACTTTGGTTATGGGTAAAAGAAGGAATTAAGCATTTGTATATATTTGCATTACATCTTCTAAGATTTTCTATATATCTTTGTAGCTAACTGTCATGATTGTGTGCCTATGTTGTTAGAAGTTTTTTTATATTTTCAGATTTAGGACAATCATTTAGAAATTGTCTGGGTCGAGGAAGCTGATATATAGTTTTAAGGGGCTTGTATTTTTGGTTGTGGAGATAAATGTAACTGAAAACCTTCGGAGAGGCTCTATTTGGGACAGCGAAGTATTAAGATATATGAAATGCTATTACAGAGCCTCTCCGAAATGGGGGCATTAAAAAGCGGGACTGAAAGAAAGGTTGGCTACCCTTACCACCTTGTAAGCCCAATCAGGGTCTGACGCATAAAACTTTCCTATACTTTCTGGAGTGGTGCCAGAGAAGAATCTACCCCCTGGTGTTAGGTAGTGCCTAGAGAGATATTCTGCCACGTAAAGAATGCAGTGGGTTTTTGATGGAAATGTTTTTGCTGAAGCGTAAGGAGAGCTGTCGAATGCCATAAAGCCGTAAATGTTATTTTTCTCCTGTGCCAGTTTTGATCTTCCCCAACCACTTTCTAAAATAGCTAAAGCGGCAAGAAAGAGTGCATTAACCGAGTATTTATACTCTTCATATTTCCAGATTTCTCCCAGACCCTCAAGAGGCGTTCTCCTGACAGTGGCATTGAGGTCCATAGAGGTTAAAGGTGTTGGTATTCTGAGATCACTTTTTACTGTCAGTTTCCACTTCACGACGCAACACCTCCTTAAGGAGTGCAATCTCCGATGACAACTTCTGAATGCTGCTGTCTAACTTTGCCATCTTGGTAGATAGCTCTGCCATGAGATACACACTGACAAAGATGGGAAATCCTAAATTGGTAATCAGGCTAATAATGTCTTGCATTTTTCTCACCTCCTGTCAGATGCTACATTTGTATGCTATATCTAACACATCTCGCGGTATTTCTCTAACTGGGGAAAATTATCGTATTTTGACATAAATAAGCAATATGTGCTTTATATGTGTTTTGTTGTATATATTTTTATACATAAATAGCTATATATATGTGGTTAATGTTAAAATATTAATTATATATATATATATATGTATGCCTAAAAGAAGC
>CAZATH010000029.1:0-11842 GCA_964487995.1 uncultured bacterium | reverse complement strand
CCATCTTCTGTTTCAAATATTTCCATTCCCTCAAGTTCTACTTTACCCATTATCCCTTAGGTATACGTGCCTGAGGTGGCTTGGTCTTAAATTTAGGTTCTCGCCACGGCACAGGCACAAACTGTCCCTCCTCATCCAGTTTTACAACTACCCTTTCCAGTTCATCTTTAACATTGTATACGTAACTATCTGCCAAGAAAAACACTGTTCCGGCATATGCCTTTCCAGAAACATATATCTCTTGATATATTGCCTCCTTTATTATTTTATCTAATTCTTTCATCTTTTGCTTCTTATCTTTAATCATAACCTTTATACTCTCTATAGCTTTCTTGGTCTTTGATACAGCCTCAGGGCTCCTTAATACGTCAAGTGCCTTTTTTAAACTTTCTTGTTTTTCCTTCAGCGTATGTATCTCTTCCTCTATCTCTGCCTTTTGTGTCCGCAGATCTTCAACATAACCGGCCTTTATCTCTGTTTTAGTACCATGGAGATTGCCACATATACCTACATATATGCTCTTACGTGCTTTTAAAATACCACCCGATGTTCTACTGCGGGGATTGGTGGCAACTATATATTTCCCTGCTAATATATCGCTATGTCTAAAGCCACTGTCTGTATATACACTATCACCGGCTTCCACCTTGGCAGATATAAATTCCTTGGCATATACAAAGCCACCGGCTTTAATATACCCACCTTTTTCTAATGTGACAATACCCCTGATATAAACATTTTCTCCAGCCTCAATGGTGGCATTTTCCACACTACCGTCCACTATAACAGTTCCTTCTACCCTGATAAAGAAACCCGGAAGCACATTACCCCTTATCTCTATATGCTTTACATCCTTAATATTTCCAACCTCAAAGTCTAAATCCCCATCTACAATGAAAATCTCATCTATATGAAATTTACCATCTTCTTGTTTAAGAATACCTGTTTTAGCTGCAATCAGCCTAATATCTTCCTCAAGAAGCAAACCCTTACCCTGAACTGTGGCAAGATCCACATCCTTACCAGGTGTAGGTGGAATTACTTCCCCTCTTACCCCCGTGCCAGGTTCACCCTCTGTAGGAGGTATTTTTTCAACTACGGGCTCGCCAGCCTTAACACTAATTAAAGAAGATGAAACCTCATGCCAGTCAACTTTCTTTTCATCTTCCGACATAGATTTTTTCTCCATAGGCACAATAACAATCTGGGCATCTTTACCCCGCTTAGGAGGTATGCCCTCGGCAATAAGTATTGCATTACCAGGTTTAGACAAGGCATTCTTAACGGCAATATGGTCTATAAACTCGGGTAAAATACCATGTTCTTCAATCAAGAGTGCCATTACATCGTCAAATGAAAGGTCCTGACCACCACCCAAAGCAGGGTGATAAACCATCCTTGCCCTTAACAGATCGGGACTATATGCCACCTCAATAAAACCATCTCTTTTTATTTTTTTATCGGTAACTCTGATCCACTCTCCAAGATGTTTTCTAAGAGTGGCCGACACCTTGGACTCTAGTGGTGGTAATCCTTCTTTTTTCAATAAGGCTGTAAGTAAAGCATCGTTAATACTTTGATTGATTTTAAGATACGTTCCATCATCTTCAACTTTAATGGAAATAGGACCTATCCTTACCTCTTTACTATTCTCGGTAGACATCAGACTCCCTCCCACTTAACATAACCCCTAATTTTAAAATTAGAGTTCCCCCTTACATTTTCATTTTAATGATAACATACTCACACTGGTATACAATAAAAAGGGGTGATGAAAAGTGAAGATACTAATGGCCGGTGCCGAGGCATTTCCATTTTACAAGGTAGGTGGACTGGGAGATGTCCTTGGAAGTTTACCCATAGCACTAAAAGAAAAAGGAGTAGACATACATGTGGTAATACCCTTTACCACTAAAGTTAACATAAAAACTCCTATATCTGCCGATACAATACACTCTCCACTAGGTGAGTTTAACCATATAACAACCGAGAGAGAAGGGGTAATATACCATTTCCTTGGTCATCCATCTTATGAAAATAGAGAAGAAATATACAGACAACCTGATGAGTTTGAGCTGTTTCAAATTTTTTCAACAGGTGTGGCATCACTTGCCAAACAGATAGAAGTTGATATTCTCCACCTCAACGACTGGCACACGGCCTTTGCAACAGTAGCATTAAAATATATGAACATAGAGCTCAAGACAGTGCTAACCATACACAACATAGCATTTCAAGGTCAGGCAAGTCCAATAAGGTTGATATTCTTTCTCCCAGAATATCTGTGGAATGCACTGAGAATAGAAACAGATGCCAATATATTAAAGGGTGGTATAGTATTGGCAGATTTTATTACAACGGTTTCACCCACACATGCCAAAGAGCTCACCACACCACAGATAGCCTATCCACTCCACACATGCCTAGAAAAGAGATACAAAGAGGGAACCCTTATTGGCATACTAAACGGCATTGACACAACATACTGGAATCCCCTTACAGACCCGTTTATATGGGCGCCTTATGATATAGAAGATGTAGAAGAGAGTAAAGCTGTCAACAGAAAAGCACTGAGAAGGGAAATAGGGCTTTTAGACAGAGAAGAAGCACCTTTAATAGGTATTGTATCTAGACTAACCCATCAAAAGGGTATTGACATCTTCCTACAGACCCTTGACATTGCCATAGAGCTTGGCTACCAAGTTGTAATACTTGGCACCGGAGAGAAAGAGATAGAAAGAGAAATTGCCATAAAGGTTGCACAAATGCCAGCAGATGTAGTGTTTATCAATGAATACTCTGAAGAGATGGCACATAAAATATATGCCTCTAGCACTCACTTCATGATGCCATCAAGATTCGAACCAGGAGGGCTTGCAGCAATGATAGCCATGAGATATGGCACACTGCCCATTGCCACCAAAACAGGTGGTTTGATAGATTCCATCACAGATATATGGGAAAATGCAGAGGGTACAGGCTTTTTATTTGATGGTCCACATCCTCTACCACTTGTAAGGGCAATGCTAAGGGCATACAAACATTTCCATACAGAAGATTTTTGGTACAACGTAAAGGTAGCTATGGAAAAAGACTTTTCTTGGGAACGTTCAGCAGAAAAATATATAGAGGTTTACAAAAAAACACTCATGCCGTGAAAAGAATAAGAATATATATTCATCAACTTAGATATTTAACAGGGTGGCTTATTAAGTGGGGGGTAGTTGGAGCGGTTGTTGGTGTAAGCACAGGCACCGTTGTAGGTGCATTCCTTCTCATTCTCTACAAGACCATAGATATGATGGCAGGAAAACCAGAAAGATTACTTCTACTACCTTTTGCACTCACACTCTCCCTATTCTTGTCAAGAAGATTTTTCCCTTCGGCAAGGGGTGCAAGTATTGAACAAGTGATTAAACTAATACACACCCGTCACGCAACAATACATCCAATAGGTTTCGTCATCATATTCATATCCACTGTGCTTACCATAGGATTTGGAGGTTCTGCTGGAAAGGCAGGGCCAGCTGGCCATATTGGAGCATCATTTGCTGCAATACTAGGAAAGATAACAAGACGGATACTCGGCTATATGAAAATTCCTCTTCCTGAAGACGATGAAAAGTGGTTTGTGATACTTGGTATCAGCGGTGCATTTGCTACAGTATTTGGCACACCAGTTGCAGGGGGTCTATTTGCCCTTGAAGTAGTATACATGAACTACTTTCCCTACAACATGCTGTACCCCAGTTTAGTTGCCGGTTATAGTGCACTGTATATAGCCAAGCATCTTTACAATCTTACATATATCAAATTCCCACACATACAAGTACCTCCTATGGGACCCCATGTAATTGCACTTATCGTTGTTGGCGGTGTAATGTTTGGCATTCTTGCCCGTATTTTTATAGACTTTAAGGATTTCATAGAAGAGGCACTTTCTAAATGGAAGGTATCACCATACATTAAGGCATTTACAGGAGGTGCAGTGATTGCACTGCTTGGTATTATACTAGGACATCAAAGGTGGCATGGTCTTGGCACCCATACCATAGAAGCTGCCCTTAAGGGACAAGCCATTCCCATTATTGACCCCATCGGAAAGATCATTCTTACCTCACTAACACTATCTGTAGGTGGCTCTGGAGGTTTAATGACTCCACTCTTTTTTGTAGGCGCCACCAGTGGAAATATCATTGCCCGCTTGATGGGATCAGAGTTTATATCTTTTGCATCGGCTCTTGGGTTTGCCGCTGTTGCGGGAGCAGCGGCAAATGCCCCTCTTGCCACCATGGTAATGGTAAGTGAGCTGTTTGGTTCGGGTATGATACTACCTGCTTCTCTTGCAGTGTTTATCGCATTTGAAATCGTAGGTCCAAGAAGTATTTATCCATCTCAGATCGTTAAGGTATCCAAAGACGTATATAGAATTAACACGGCACGACACATCATGGAAGACAGAGATGATCAATCATGAGCAATATGTATGCGGTTCTTACCAAGGGCCTTGGCCCTATACATTGCGCTATCAGCAGCCTTAAGAAGCCTTTCTGCATCATAACCATATATCTCTGACGATGCAATACCAATAGAAAGAGATATACCCTCTGCCTCAACGTATTTTTCCTTTATAGGTAAAACAGATCTCCTAACCCTCTCGGCAACTGCTGTAGCATCTTCTAAAGTGGCATGGCGCATCACAATAACCATCTCATCACCACCATATCGTCCGACAATATCAGAACTTCTCACAGTATTCTTTATAGCGTTAGCTATTGCCTTAAGTATCATATCGCCAACATCATGACCGTATTTATCATTGACTTCTTTAAAGTGATCAACATCGATAAATAACACCGATACAGGTGATCCATCTCTTCTTGCTTCTCTGACAATTTCCTCAAGTCTTCTGAGCAAATACCATCTGGCGTACAAACCTGTTAAACTATCATATAAGCTTCTCCTTTTAAGTTCCATATCTTCAATAATAGATGGCAAAATAGCGGCCACATGTTCAACTACCGTAGCATCTCTTTCTTCAAAACCACCTCCATATAGGGGATCCTCAAGATGAATGACAATATATCCATCCTTATAACTACTAAGCATCGTAATTGTGCTACAATCGGTGGATATATGGGCATGTTCTGGCACAATATCAGATGGGATATGAAAATCTTGTGGCAATATATCAATATTTCCTGCTATATCTCTTGCAGCATATTCTACCCAGCCACTTTCATTTTTTACACCTACAACACCGCGATATGCAGGTGTCAGAGAAATTAGCATATCCAAGACATCGGCCATAATTCTATCGGGAGCAGAGAGTGTTGCAATCTTAACAATATTATTGATAAACATCTCCATTACCATGGCATCAAACACAAACGAACGATGCTTCTGGACAGCTGGCAACGTAGAAATATGATGGGCAACAACACTGCTCATTTTACGACTACCAACATGGTTATATATCTCATATGCTCTTCTGAGATGGGTATAGGCAAGATTGTAATTGCCCATTTGCTTATAAACAAGCCCCATTTCATACTCCTCTTCTGCCACTCCAAGGGTATCGCCAACTTGAGTGTTGTACACCACCAACTTTTTCTGATAGGCAAGAAGCATATTAATGTCTTTTTTCCTCCAGTAATAAAGTTTAAGAATGCTTGCTTTTTCTCCCTCAGAAAACTCATCATCTTTCTTCACCCTATAGGGCACATCATTATCACCTTGAATGGCCCTCACAGCCATATAAAGATATTTATTATCCTTCAGTTCCTTACCAGCCTTTTCAAAAGCACTTAGTATCACGTCTAAGTAAGAAAGATCTCCTGTTTTATAAGCAAGGGAAATGAGAAAATAACCATATATATCGAGCATATTATCTGAAAGTATAGCCCCCCTCAAATGCCTCTGTTCCATAGCCATAGCCTCTTCCATATAGCCATGCAGAAGTAGATAATCTGCCTTTAGAACGTAATAACTTTTTCGATTACGCTCTATCGTCTTAGGAAACACAAACAACCTAAAGCTGTCAAATAGGTTATCAACAATCTCCTTCTTCTCATAAGATTTCACAATGGACAGATAGTTGAGCATGGCAACAGACATCAACCCCGAAGCACCACCAGATTTAACAAGAGACATAACACCTAATCTATAAAAGCGCTCATATGACCTCAGCGACAAATCCTCCCTCGTCAATATAACACCAGTATTGTTGTGGGCTATTGCCTCAACAATGTACACCTCTTTATCCCTTGCTATACCCGTCAATTTACTATAAGTGGATATAGCCTTTTCACGCATGTGATCCATTTCATAAAACAGGGCAAGGGCAAGATAGGCGTAAGTAATCAGGTCTCTCGAAACATAAACATTATCTTCCAATCGTTTGAGAATATGCTCAAGTTCCCTTGCTATGAGTGATGTTTCCGCAGAAATAGAACCTGTAAAGATATCATTGGCTATTAAAATGGCAAGCACATAAACGTATCTTGCCGTGCACATCGTACTTTTTAGTTCACGCCAGTTATTTTTATATGAAATAATATTTTGCTCTCCTTCTTCAAAATAAGCGTTTTTCATCCACGTGTAGTGGAACATGTGGACAGGGCTACCTAGGGAAAACATCTTACTCTCCCATGCCTCAAATTCTGGTGGAACATAACGCTGCATGTTGGAAAGTCTTTCAAGCTCTATGAGTATCCTTTTAGTACGTTTCTTACCTGCAGCAAGTGCTAAAATGCCTCTATGTATGGCAAAGGTATATTCTCCTATATTCCGATAACCTCGCATTGCCAAAATACGCCACAACACATATCTCTTATCACCAATAAAGTATAGAGCCGTTCCAACAGCATCTGCAAACATTGGTCTTTTTTCTAAGGGAAGAGACATGTACATATCTCGAACATACTCTAGAAACGTATCCACAACCCCCTCAGGCATGTGGGTAAGCATATGAGAAACAAATGTATAACTGAGAAGGTGATTGTTTTCATCGACTATACCAAAAAAACGGGCAAGTTCCATCATTTTATCCACATCGGGTATAATTTCAGACAAATACCGATAATAAGACGACGATGCCTCGGTATCCGCCATAACAACACCAAGCAAAAGCAGATAAAATTCTTTTCTATCAAGCTTTTTTATATCATCGGGATATTTTCTAGCACGAGAATATATATATCCCAGCAGTGGCCTCCCTTCAGACACCCGATACATATTCAGTGGAGCAATTTTTAAATAATGAAGGGTTGGCACATCAAGGACATACAGGGCATCACCCGACACCTGGTAATTTTTCTTATCAAGGACAAATATTACATTAATAGCTTTTAGGTTTTCATCGTAGTAATCAGACATATTGATAAATAAACGCTCCGCTGTTAAAGCCAAGTCTGTGTCTGGAATACGAATGACAATAGATGATGGAAAATGATCATCATGCTGAATAAAACTCATGATGATTGAAGCGGCAAATGGTGGTATAGGATACTTAACGTCATATCCCCCACTAAAACGGTCATCGTCAGGAGCCATCTTTCTAAGCAAAGATTCCATAAGTCCGAAAAAGGTATTTTTATTTGCCTGTATAATATCATCGTTTACTAATGAAATCAAAAGAGAAGTAAGCCGCTGCTCAAAGGTACCTGACATCTTGGCAAGGTTAAAAACAGGGGTGTTTTTGGGAAGCTTAAGCAAAGAGACAACATAGTCGGTATGAATATCCGGCATTACCACAGCATGGATATTAATGCCAGGTTTGGGACTACTAAGTTTCTTCAGTAACTCTTTTAATTCCACTGTCTTTCCCCTCTAAATAACATAACACTACCTTTGGCATTCCTCTTAGCTTCATACATTGCCTTATCAGCAAGAGCAAATAGCTCATCTACCTTGCACTTTATACACATATCGGTGCCTGCTACACCAATAGAAACAGAAACATCTTGTGCCTCTTTGGTATCCTTTAGATAAACCTTTACGTTTTTCACGATTCTTTGCCCTACCGACACTGCATCCACAATAGAGCTCTCTGGCATTACAACAACAAACTCATCACCACCATATCTACCTACAATATCGGTATTTCTTACACTATTCTTTATAGCTTTTGCCACTTTTCTTAACACTATATCACCAACTTTATGACCATACACATCGTTGACCTTCTTAAAATTATCAACATCTATAAACAAGACCGATACATGACTCCCTGTCCTATCTCTGTAGTGCAATATTTCCTCCATTCTCCTGTAAAGATACCAGCGGGTATAAACACCTGTAAGACTATCAACAATACCCCTTTCCTTAATCATAACGCTAGAAACAATATACGATACAGAACTGACAAACTCTTTAAACAAAAAGCGATGAATATCGCCGAAAGGCTCATCACCAAAGACTTTTTCAATATGCACAGTTAAAAACTGATCCCTTGATATGGGATATACTCCTTCCATACATCCCTCGTGCACTTGAATACTTCCAGGTGATGTATCACACGACATAAACTCTCCTAAAGGCAGATCCCTTCTACCACTAATATCCATTCCGTAAAAGAATTCAATGTTTCCTCCACTAAGAAGCGAGAAAAAGCCTTGCCAAAAAGGTATAAAGTTAGCCATACGCCACAAAATGCCATGTGCTAATTCCTCAATACCCATCTCAGTTGACAAAGAAAGAACTAGATCAAGGGTAATATCTTTTCTCATAGATTCCTCTAACACAGGATTCATAAATCTTTCGACGTGACGTTGCCACACCCCGATAGGTATTCCAACAACATCAAGTATCCGGTGAAACTTATTTTGATAACCCAGTATTGAGTACATAGACAAAGCTCTCATATAGGATGTAATACTTCGTTCCGCCATGCTATCTTCATATATATGGGCCAACCACTCGTTAGTAACACCGTGAAATAACATGCTTCCATACCTAAGATGTGATATAGCAAGCTTTTCACCTATCAAAGCAGCCTTAGCTGTATCCTTCTGTGCTATAAAACTCTCAAAGAAAACTCTATACCGAAAAATCTCCGAAAGACCATCTACTTGAGTAGATACATCTTTCCCTTCTGATGCCTGCCATAGCAAGGCCAGTGGCTCGCTTCCAACAGAGGATAATAACTTCAGTATTTCTTTTTCCCTAACCACATAAGACATCTGATAAAACATAAACTCGGCAAACCGTTTGTAATTATTCAAAGAAGATAATTTAATATCCTGAATAAGATTCACCAATCTATCTTTAACGTCCTCTTCATTTACCAAAGAGATAAAAACAGAAATGACATCTGTAAAAATTCTCCTATGGGGAAATAAAGAGGCTACAAATGTGTTAAATTCCTCAATAAGCCCTAGCGGCCTGCCTGCCAACATATGTACAGTATAGTTGTTAAGTATGATGGGCAGAAGCATACTACCACCACCAGAAGACAACATTACAACAATGGCATCTTCATACAGCCCCCTTACCATCGCCTGTGATATATCCATACGCATAATCACCGTAGCCATGTTATTAAGGGCAGCTGCTTCTAAAGTGGGTATATTCCATCTACGGGCAAGAAATATCGTATCTCTTAAAATACCAATAGATGCATCGGGATACTCTTCTGAGAAACTTGTTGCAGCTGTAATACCTGCATGCAGAATAATATCTTTCTGAATAGATCCATTTTTATAAATCATTTCAAGTATTTTATTTCTCATGTCAAGAAACAAATCGCGGCCGATATTATGCCTACCTGCCTCTATATATCTGTTCTTCAAAATCACCGTATAAAGATACAATCTTGCAAATCCACGGGTATTACTCAGTAATGCATACGCTATCGGTGGAATATGAGACACAGGCTTTAAATTCCTTACACTCCACATATAAGTATGGAATACATTAAATGGCCTCTTCAACTGATAAATCTTAAAATGTTCCTTTACTTCAAGTGGATAATAATCTGCAATATTGGCAAGTTTGATAATCTCCATGTCCAACGGTCGTGTTGTAGCAAGGTGTTCACTTCCCTTGATTTCCATTCCCCTACCCAATGCAACAACATATTCCCCTGCATTCCTATAGGCCAACATTGCCATTTTTCTATAAAAAACAGATTTTTTCTTATCAAAATGGGCATATACCCACGATGCCGTATCATATAACTGATAGATAGGAGCCAAACCAGACTTAAGCATCATCTTGACAAGATCATCTATCTTCTCTAAATCTGTATTATTTACCACACTATCTATTAACTTGAGGTTTGTCAAACTCTCTTTTCCCAAAAAACCCAATGTGCTAAGCTCATCAGACATATTGGCAATATCTTTTTCATGTTCCAATACCGAAACAAGAAACTTTTTCCATATATCACCTGCTAGAAAATACAGCAGAAGTTCAGTATCAAAAGATCCCCCTCTTATCGGTCGTTGTCTTCTACTATGGCAAGGAAGTGCCGGTATTTCATATCCCGAAATAAGTACCAGCTTAATATCCGCAGATGTCTCTATCTTGACAGCCTCTCTAAACATATCGGCAACGATGTAATAAAAAGGAGAAAAACCTATATTGGCATATAACGTTATACTACCAGCACGAGATAAACCTTCTAATATCTTTACCAACACATAAGATGAAACAGGTGAAAACGGAGATATATCCCCTATTCCCTTCTCAAAGCGTTTAAGAAAAAATTTCATCTTACCACCCAGCATAGACTTCAGGTGGTTACGTCTCTCCTCAGAAAGACGGTTATATAGAAAGGCAAGAAGATGTCTCTCAGGATACAGACCATCTATGGGAAGATATATTTTATCATTACCCCTATACCAACCTTTATTTTTACCGTCTCTGTATATTACACATTCTAGAGTGACATGCCCTCTTCGTTTTTTAAACATTGTGGTCAATAGCTCACCCCTCTATATCCTACCTCTCCCCCCTTTTTCATTTTAAACCACATTCACATATTAAACTACCTGCAGGTCGTATATAGCATGTATGTGTCCAACTGTCTCACCATGGTTATTTTTAACAGGTGGCATTACCCAATCCCGCAGGCCGTCTTTCATATCTTTGGTAAGTATGCCCAACCAATCAAGAGCATGCATTACCACTGGCGCAACAGCCCTTCTACCACCATCGTGTATCTTAATGGCAAGCCCGAGCTTAAGTTGGGGAATGGCAACCCCATAGACAGCCTCTGCCCCCGCCTTGGCAACCACATCAGGCACTACCCTCATGAGATCTGTATCAAATCTTCCTTCACCTGCCACTGCCACAGGATATGCCTTCATAGCATCCTTTATACGTTCCAAATACTTAGGATAGGGTGAGTTGTCGGGATCACCCAAGAGGGCAAACATATAAGCAAGATCACGAAGAGGAATGGCAAATACCGGAACACCGCAACCATCAATTCCCTCATATATAGGCTTATCACCTACAAACATACGTATAATCTGTCTGATACGCTCCTGAACAGGATGTTTGGGAAAGCGATATCCCTTATGGTCCACCCCCATAGCAACCGCAGATATCAACATACCGGCATGTTTACCACTGCAATTATTGCGCACGGGGGTAGGTT
This sequence comes from uncultured bacterium, assembly GCA_964487995.1. Taxonomy (GTDB): domain Bacteria; phylum Coprothermobacterota; class Coprothermobacteria; order Coprothermobacterales; family JAADFF01; genus JAADFF01. Next base: position 237 of record CAZATH010000029.1, on the reverse strand, counting down.
TCTCACCATTTCTTAACATTCTCTCAGCTGTATCCTTATCGTAGGGCATATGCACTCCACACTCAAGATCATTTTCACTCAAACCCGCTTTTTTCAAAATACCTAGCACCAGATCCCTATGATAGTCAGTTCCGTTGTGAGAAGCCGTAATCACGGCTATCTCTTCATCGGTAATATTAAACTTCTCTATAGCACCGGTTATAAAAGGAAGTAAAGCCTGAAAGGGTTTCATAGCAG
>CAZATH010000028.1:0-12096 GCA_964487995.1 uncultured bacterium | reverse complement strand
GGCACTTATGGTATATAAAGCTGTTCATATCAAGGGTATATATGATATGCTTTCTACACACGGAAGGTCATGGGTTGATATTCATAAGCATTGGATTGAGGATAAAATAATAGAAGGCGACCAATATGTCGCACCTGTGTTGGAGGGGTTAGCAAGCAAATATTTAGGGGAAGAGGTGATGTAAATTGGTAGAGTACTACGGAACAGATAGATTGAAAAGAGGATTGGCTCAAATGTTGAAGGGTGGCGTTATTATGGATGTAACGACTCCCGAACAGGCTGTTATTGCCGAGGAGGCAGGAGCTGTAGCCGTGATGGCTCTTGAGAGGGTTCCAGCATATATTAGAAAAGAAGGTGGAGTAGCACGTATGGCTGACCCTAAAATTGTAGAAGAGATTAGAGATGCTGTTTCTATACCTGTTATGGCAAAAGTAAGGATAGGACACTTTACTGAAGCCCTTATTCTACAATCCTTGGCCGTGGATTTCATTGACGAAAGTGAGGTATTAACACCAGCTGATGAAAGGTATCATATCGATAAAAAGGAATTTGCCGTTCCTTTCGTATGCGGTGCTCGTAATTTAGGAGAAGCCCTTCGCAGAATTTCAGAGGGTGCTGCTATGATAAGGACAAAAGGAGAAGCTGGTACTGGAAATGTTGTAGAAGCCGTAAAGCACATGAGGACTATGAATGAACAGATAAAGAGGGTAGTTCTTGCTGATGATGAAGAACTGGTAGTATTGGCAAAAGAGTGGGGAGCACCGTTGTATCTATTAGAAGAAGTAAGGGAACTAGGACGTTTACCTGTGGTTAATTTTGCGGCAGGTGGCATAGCAACTCCTGCGGATGCTGCATTGATGATGTGGTTGGGTGCTGATGGTGTATTTGTTGGTTCTGGTATATTTAAGTCTGATAATCCTAGGGAAAGGGCACGTGCAATAGTGGAAGCTGTTACCTATTGGAGAGAGCCAGAGATTCTTGCAGAGGTTTCTAAAGGTTTAGGTGAGGCCATGAAAGGTATTGATGTTTCTAAACTCAGCGAAGATCAGTTGTTGCAGAATAGGGGGTGGTAATGATGTTGGTGATAGGAGTTTTGTCTGTTCAAGGAGATTTTGAAGAGCATATGGCAATGTTGGAAACATTGGGTGTAGAGGTTAAAGATGTTAGACTCCCCAAAGACCTTAATGGAATAGATGGTATTGTGCTTCCTGGTGGTGAAAGCACTGCAATGACAACGATTATGTTACGTCGTGGTATGTGGGATGCCTTACAAAATGCCTTTAAAGAAGGATTGCCAGCATATGGAACCTGTGCTGGTGCAATATTGCTTGCAAAGGATATAGGAGAAGGGTCTGAGAGAGTTAGACCTTTTGAGATGATTGATATGGTTGTTCAAAGAAATGCCTATGGTAGGCAAATCGATAGTAGAGAGGTGTTTTTAGAGGAGCATGAGTTGGGTGAGGAACCTCTTCATGCGGTATTTATCAGGGCTCCCCGAATTGTTAATGTTGGTCCTTCAGTGAAAGTCTTGGCTACTTATGATGGTGATCCTGTGTTGGTGAGAGATGGTAACTTTTTAGCTTCCACTTTCCATCCTGAACTTACTGATGATTACAGGATACATGAGTACTTCATTAAGATGGTAAAAGGGGAGGTATAACTGCTGTGGCAGGTCATTCAAAATGGCATAACATACGGGCAAAAAAATCTAAAATGGATGCCAAGAAGGGCAAACTGTTTACGAAACTTGCCCGTGAGATACAGGTTGCTGCAAGAAATGGTGGTCCCAATCCTGATACGAATGTTCGTTTAAGAATTGCTATAGATAAGGCTCTTGCTGCCAATATGCCTAAAGAAAATATTGAGAGAGCTATTAAAAAAGGTACAGGTGAATTGGGAGGAGAGAATATTGAGGAGGTTACGTATGAAGGTTATGGTCCGGGAGGGGTTGCTATACTAATTGAAGCTATGACCGATAACAGGAATCGCACGGCGGGAGAAATAAGACATATTTTTTCTAAGTATGGTGGTTCTATGGCCGAAGCAGGTGCTGTAGCATGGATATTTGAGAGAAAGGGAGTTATAGATATTTTGCCAGAAGGTATAGAGGATATAGAAGAGTTTATGTTGGAGATTATAGATTTAGGAGCTGAGGATGTTAAAGAAGAAGATGAAATAATAGAAGTTATTACGGACCCAAAGGATTATGCCTCTATTTTAGAAAAAGTTAAGTCGATGAATCTGAAGGTGGAGCAATCAGAACTCACATTTGTACCTAAAAATTATGTTTCTGTAAGTGGTGAAGATGCTGAGAAACTCATGAAGCTGATACAAATTTTGGAAGATCACGATGACGTCCAAAATGTGCATGCAAATTTTGATATTTCACCAGAGGAGTTGGAGGCACTGTTGGGGTGAAAATTGTTTGGGGAGTCGATCCAGGTATAGCCCGTATTGGAATATCAGTCCTGGCTGTTGAAGAACATCGCAAAAAATTATTAAATCTTATGCTGATAGATCTTACGGAAGTAGAGGAAAAAGGTCGCCTTGGAGCACTTGCCAAGGCGACTTCCTTTTTTGTTGATGTTTATCCTCCTGATATCGTTGGTATGGAAAAATTGTTGTGGGGAAGAAATGTTACTACAGCACTTAATGTTGCTGAGGCCCGTGGGGTTTTAAAGTACATATTTGATTTAAAAGGTGCTACTATTGTGGAATGTCTTCCTAGGGTTGTAAAGGCTTCTGTTGGGGCTTCTTTGTTTGGAAAAGGGAAAAATGCTGTTAGACAAGCAGTAATGGAGCTTTATGGTGCTGAGATTGCCACCGAGCGTTTACCTTGGCATGCTATTATTGATGATGTGATAGATTCTGTTGCAATAGCGTTGGCGGTGGTAGAAGGTGATTGTTAAAGTTGGAGGAACACTTTATAGTGAAGATGGATTGATATGGATAAAGCCATATAAAACGATGATTTCTGTAGAATGTATATTGGCTTCTTATATAACGAGTTTTCCTAAAAAGGGAAATTGGTATGTGTATTTGGATATTGTTCAGGGAACCACTATAAATTGTTACCTTTTTAAGAAAATAGAAGATTATAGATTATGGTCACGGCTAAGACAAGTTAAAAGTTTGGGAAGTAGAAAAGCAGCCTTGATACTTTCTTCTTATCCAACAGATAAATTGTTGCGAATTATAGCCTATGGTGATGTTGAAGCACTTAAAATTTTAAAAGGTATAGGAGATAAAACTGCCAAACGAATGTTGGCAGAGTTAAAGGATGAGGTTAGAAGTAGTATTGCAGGATTAGATGATGTTAGAAAATTGCTGGTAAGTTGGGGATACAGTCGGAGGGAGGTTAATCGTGCCATATCACAGTTATATACGGAAGATAGAAACTTAGATGAGCTGGATTTTGATACACTGGTGAGAAAGTTGATACAGGTGATAGAAAGTGAATAAAGTTGTTCTTCCTTATAAGGTATCTAGGTTAATTGATGATATTTTAAGGGGGACTCTTTCTCGAGGAAATGTTTTGCCTCATATACTCTTGGTTGGACCACCTGGTATTGGTAAAACCACTATTGCTTCTTACATTGCGCGAGAGATGGGAGTCGACTTTGTTAAAGTAATAGGAGGGGCTATCACTCAACCTAAGGACATTATTGGTATTTTACTTAAGTTATCTTATGGTAGCGTTTTATTTATAGATGAGATTCATAGAATCCCATCTGCTGTAGAAGAATTACTGTATCCTGCTCTTGATAACTTTTCCTTGGATATGATTATAGGTAAGGGAAAAGTCAAATCTATTGCCCTGCAACCTTTTACCATCATTGGTGCTACGACAATGGAAGAAAAGATATCTCCACCGTTACGGTCACGTTTTTCGCTTATTATTCACCTAGATGGCTACGAAAAACAAGATTTACTAGAAATGATTGCTTTGTATTCCGAGAATCTCATATTTGATGAAAAGGCTAAAGAATATCTAATATTTGTATCCCGGGGTAATCCTCGTAGATTGGTTTTATTAATTGAAAGACTTAAGGATTTTGTTAGCATAAGACAAATAGATGTGGTAAAGGTATCTCATATTGAAGAATTACTTGATATCATAGATTACGACACTCGTTATGGGTTAGACAGAAGGGAAAGACGATATTTGATGGCTTTGGCAAATGGCTTTAATGGTGGACCTGCTGGTGTGCGTTCTCTTGCCGGTGTTCTGGGTGAAAGCGTGAGGGTTTTACAAGAAATTGTGGAACCTCCACTGATAGCTGATGGATTTATCGTTTTGACCCCCAGAGGAAGAAAACTTACAGAAAAGGGATGGAGTTTTGTTGAAGATGAAAGTTCTGCTTCATAGCTGTTGTGGTCCCTGTCTTCTTGGGGCGATACGTTATATAAGGGATAGACTGCCTAATTGGGATGTTTTTGCTGTCTTTTATAATCCTAATATTCATCCTTTGTCTGAATGGATAAATAGACGTAATGGATTTCTAGATGTTTTGGAGATAGAAGGAATTATGGGATTTGCTCCGATGATATGGGATGCAAAGGCATGGTTTTCTAGGTGTGGTAGTGGTAATGTAGATAGATGTGGATGTTGTTACAGAATAAGATTTCAGTGGATTGCTCAGTTTGCTCAAAAATTTGGTTTTAAATATTTTTCTACAACATTGACGATATCACCCTACCAGGCAAAGGAGCTTATATATAAAGAGGCAAAGGCTGTCGCTCAGGAATATAATATTGAATACTTATATATTGATTTTTCACCCTATTATCGCTACTCTGAAGAGAGATCAAAAGAACTTGGCATATATAGACAACGATATTGTGGTTGTGTTTTTTCTGAAGCAGAGGCATGGCAAATGAGAATGAAAGGTGGGTGGTTTAAGTTATGAGTGATAGCAATATATATAACATTGAAGCATATGATTATGATCTTCCAGAAGATGCTATTGCAAACGAACCTGCAGTACCAAGAGATAGTTGTAAATTAATGGTTGTAAATCGTAAAAACGATAGGGTAGAGCATGTAATATTTAGGGATATTATTAAATATTTACACCCTGGTGATCTGTTGGTTTTAAATGATACCAAGGTGATAAAAGCCCGATTATTTACACGAAAACCCACAGGAGCTAAAATTGAATTATTTTTATTGCGTCCTTATTCCGACGGTACCTGGGAAGCCATGCTTAGACCTGCCAAAAAGGTAAAGGTGCCATCTGTACTTATGATTGATGACATTAGTATTCGTGTAGTATCTCGTGATGGAAAGATATTTAAGATTTACTTTGAAGGTATGTCGTTTGAAGATGTTTTAGTTTTTCTTGATGAAAAAGGTATTATGCCACTTCCCCCCTATATTAAAAATGGGGAGAAAATAGCGCCTGAGATGTATCAAACGGTATTTGCTCAAAAAGCTGGATCCGTTGCGGCACCTACAGCAGGTTTGCATTTTACTTCAGAACTATTACAGAATATACAAGAAAAAGGAGTTTCCATAGGATATATTACATTGCATGTTGGTTTGGGTACATTTGAACCTGTTAGAGAAGAAGATATACGAGAACATCGGATTCATAGTGAGTATTTAGAGGTGCCTCACTCTGTTGTAGATATGATTATTCGGACAAAAGAGAGTGGTAAACGTGTTGTTGCTGTTGGAACTACTGTTGTTAGAGCACTGGAAACAGCTGCTATAGATATTGGTGTGATCAAACCTTTTATGGGAGAGTCTACTCTTTTTATATATCCAGGCTATAAATTTAAGATTGTTGACAGTTTAATCACCAATTTCCATTTGCCAAAAAGTACTTTGTTGATGTTGGTCAGTGCTTTTTATGATAGAGAAAAAATACTTTCACTTTATAAGGAAGCACTTAAAATGGGGTATAAATTCTTTTCATTTGGTGATGCAATGTTTTTGATTTGATTTTGGGAGGTGTTTTCATGGCTCTTGAGTGGAAGATTTTGTATCAAAGTGGAAAGGCCAAAGTTGGAGTCATAAAGACTTCTAGAAGTGAGATTATAACGCCGGTATTTATGCCTGTTGCAACTAAAGCCGCTTTGAAATCCTTATCAACAGAAGAGTTGGATTTATTAGGGTTCAAAATTATACTTTCTAACACGTATCATCTTGTTTTTAAACCTGGTCTTGAGGTTATTGAAATGGCTGGAGGCGTACATAAATTTATGAGATGGAATTATTCTCTACTAACAGATAGTGGGGGATTTCAGGTCTTCTCTCTTTCCAAGTTTAGAAAAATTACCAATGAGGGAGTGATATTCAAGTCGTATACTGATGGCAAAGAACATCAGTTTACGCCAGAATTTGTAATACATGCCCAGAAAATTATCGGTAGTGATATTATGATGCCTCTTGATGTATGTCTTGGCTATCCGGCAGATGAGAAGGAAACAATCTGGGCTCTTGATATGACAATGAGATGGTTGGAAAAAAGCTTGTCGGTGGATAGACTTAGTAAACAAAGTCTCTTTGGTATTATTCAAGGAGGTTTTTCGGAAACTACACGAAAGAAAGCAACTATGCTTGTTCGCTCTCTACCTGTTGATGGATATGCTATAGGTGGACTTGCTGTGGGAGAACCTAAAGAAATTATGTACGATCTATCAGATGTCATTACAGATAATTTGGCTACCTTTGATAAACCCGTATATTTGATGGGAGTAGGACATCCTGTAGATATATTGGAGGCTATTGAAAGAGGGGTGGATATGTTCGATTGTGTCTTGCCTATGAGAGTTGCCCGGAATGGATTGTTGTATACATTTGATGGGCCAATAAAGATTAAGCATTCTAAGTATTTTAAAAATTTTAATCCAATAGATGAACGTATTCAACAAACATTTGACTTTTTGAAGGATTATACTTTGGCTTACTTGCATCATCTTTTTAAGACAAAAGAAATGCTGGGTTATCGGATTGCAACACTTATCAATTTGGCTTTTATGACATTGCTTATGGAGGATGTTAGAAAGCATATAAGAGAGAATACATTTTCCCGGTTTAAAAGGGAGTTTGTTTCAAAATGGCAAGTGGCATGATGTGATATAATACCTAAAGTCTGTGTTGATTATTTAAGTTGTGAGTAAAGGAGGAGGATGCTATGAGCAAGGGGCTAAGGCTTGCGATCGTGACAATTTTAGTGTTGATTGCACTATTTGTTGATCTGGTAGCTCTAGGTGTTATTAATTTTGGAGGTACCTCCACCGTTGAACAAGCAAATGTTAATTTGACAGGTACATCCACTGCTGAGTCTACAACAACTACCACCGAAGGCGAAAAGAGTGGTAAATCATCTGCTCTGAAATTAAGATTTGGATTAGATATCAAAGGTGGTGTCCATGTTGTCTTAGAGGCTTACCCACTTGAGACTGCCTCTACTGCTACTCAGAATAAGCAGCTGACATCTAAGGAGGTTGATGAGCTTATTAAGGTTTTGGAGAATCGTGTAAATGCACTTGGTCTCAGTGAGGTTGTTATATACCGTGATAAATCAGTTCCTAACAGAATTATCATGGAAATTCCTTTGGATATAAAGGGGGGTAAATTGACCCCAGATGATATTGTTGATCTTCTTGGAAAACCTGCGGTGTTGGAATTTAGAGATCCTACAGGTAAACAGGTTTTGCTCACCGGTAAAGACTTGGTTAAGGCATATGCAGGTATAGATCAGAATAATAGTGCATATTATGCTGTATATTTAGAGTTTAACGATGAGGGAGCTAAGAAGTTTGCTGAAATGACCAGTAAGTATTTAGGAAAACCTATCCCCATAGTTCTTGACGGTAAAGTGATTAGTGCACCAGTTGTTCAAAGTGTGATTACAGGTGGTCGTGCTGTTATTACGGGTAAGTTTACCCTTGAAGAGGCTAAAAAGTTGGCAGCTTTACTTCAGGGTGGTGCTTTGCCAGCTCGTGTAGAAATTGCCGAAGTTAGGTATGTCGGTCCGTCCATTGGTGAAGATGCACTTAAGGCTGGTATTAAGGCTGGTATATTGGCACTTATTTTGGTTATTCTCTGGATGACGTTAAACTATGAAGTTTGGGGACTATTGTCTTCTATAGGCTTACTGGTATTCTTGATTATGGATTTAGCTACGCTAATTTTGTTCCAAGCCGTTCTTACACTTCCTGGTATCGGAGGTATTATTTTATCAGTTGGTATGGCAGTTGACGGATCAGTTATTATATTTGAAAGACTCAAAGAAGAACTTAGCATGGGTAAGAGTTGGAAAATGGCATTGCGTAGGGCATTTACCCGTTCTACTCCTACTATTTTGGATTCCAATGCCTCTACACTGATTTCTGCTCTGGTGTTGTATTGGTTTGGTGCTCCCACCATTAGAGGATTTGCTATAACATTGGCTATTGGTACTGTTTTAGGTGTGTTTACTTCCTTACTTGTCCTCAGGAGTCTGATGGAAATGCTGCCTGCTAGGAAAAAAGCCCAAGCTAACACCAATGTTGCGTAAGGAGAGGTGATGGAAGATGGAAATAATCAAAGTTGGAAACTGGAATATTGTAGGAAATAGAAATAAGTTTTATGCTATATCTCTTACAGTAATCATAGCGGGTATTATTGCAATGATTATCAATATTGCCACAATTGGAGCCCCATTTAATTTGGGAGTGGACTTTACCGGTGGTGTTGTTTTGGAGGTTCAGTTTGATAAAACTCCTGATTTTCAGATGATCAGGGATGCATTTCAAAAGTCTGGATTTGGTAGTATTGAGGTAAAAGCTGTGGATTCTCCTGAGAATACAGTAATGTTAAGAGTCAAGGCGACCAGTGGAGAGGAACGTGATAAAGTCATTAATATTGTGAAGACCCTTCCCGGTTTTAAGCAGATAGTAAGACAAGAATTTGTCGGTCCTTCTGTTGCCAAGACACTAATATGGAATGCATTTACAGCTACTATTATTGCTTTGGCTCTTATTCTCATTTATATTAGTGTAAGATTTGAGTTTATATATGGTCTTGTTACTATTACTGCGTTGCTTCATGACGTGTTGGTTCTATTAGGAGTATTTGCCATGACAAGAGTTGCTATAGATAGCTCTTTTGTTGCGGTAGTCTTAATTTTGGTAGGATATTCGGTTATGGATACTATAGTTGTTTTAGACAGAATTCGTGAAAATAAACATATATATAGAGGTATGCAATTTGAGCGGCTTGTAAATCAATCAATATTGTCCACTTTTCGTAGGTCATTTAATACATCGGTTACCACTTTGCTGGCTGCTTTATCTCTACTAATTGTAGGTGGTAGATTGCTTCTTTCTTACGGTTTGGGGCTTAGTGTTGGTATACTTGCTGGTACGTACTCGTCCATATTTATTGCATCTCCTTTGTTGGTTGATATTAGAAGGTGGCAAAATCAAGGTAAGGGTGGGAAGCAACGCAAAATTTCTAAAAAGAAGAAATAGGGGGAATTTATATGACCATAGGTGAAGTGAAAGCTTTAATTAGGGATGTGCCCGATTTCCCAAAGCCCGGTATACTTTTTAAAGACATTACGCCGGTATTGCAAAATGGTGAGGCTTACCAATTTCTTATTGATCAGATGATTTCTGCTATTAGTGATATGGAGTTTTCGCACATTGCAGGAATTGAATCTAGGGGATTTGTTTTTGCAGCTCCTCTTGCTTATAAACTTGGTAAGGGCTTTATAATGTTAAGAAAAAAGGGTAAACTACCTTATTTAAAGGAGAGCGAGTGCTACGATCTTGAGTATGGAGTAGATTGTATAGAGGTGCATGTGGATGCAGTAAATCCTGGTGATAATGTAGTAATTGTTGATGATGTTTTGGCTACAGGAGGTACGGCTCTTCATGCCGCTAAGTTAATTGAAAAAATCGGTGGTACCGTAAGTGGTTTTCTCTTTTTTGTAGAACTAGAGTTTCTTAAGGGTAGAGAGAAATTGAAGGATTACAATGTTGTCAGCATGGTTAGATTCTAAGGAATTAAAAGAGGTTGTAAGTAAGGGGATGCCATCTGATAAAGGCATCCCTTCTTTTCATCTGCATGATACATTGAATGTTCATTCTTATGAGAATTACGAGAATATTGTTAACGTGGTTTACCAGCTAGAATCTTTTGTATATACCATATATAGCAATGTTTTATGGAGTCGACTAAAAGATGCCTTGAATTACATGAAGGCTTCTGATATTGAGGAAGTAAGACGGGCATATATTTTTATGGAGAAAGCCCACCGTTCTCAGAAACGGAAGAGTGGAGAACCGTATATTGTCCATACCGTTGCGGTTGCATTAATCCTCTCCGAGTTTATGGCAGATGTTTCCACTATACAAGCCGCTCTTCTGCATGACAGTGTGGAAGACAATCCCGATATTACCCTGGATGAAATAAGAAATGAATTTGGTACTTTTGTGGCTAAGATGGTTGACGGTGTTACTAAGTTAACAGCTAGCGAAAGAAATGAACAGAACATAGTGGCATCGAAATCAAATATGAAGAAGAAAGCAATTAGAAAATTGCTTATCAATATTTCTCAAGAACCAAGGGTAGCCTTTCTAAAACTTGCTGATAGGCTTCACAATATGCGCACCATAGCATTTATGCCTGAAGAAAAACGGAAAGTTATTGCTCGAGAAACCTTGGAGGTTTATGTTCCCCTTGCTCAGAGATTGGGTATTTATAAAGTTAAGACAGAACTTGAACATCTAGCCTTTAAAACATTGTATCCCCATGAATATGATTACATCAAAAAACGTGTTGAACGTAAGATAATGGGAAGACGTCAACAGATAAGAGAGGTAATTGAGAACATAAAGAAACATACAGCAGAAGCCATGGAACCTCATTCTATTGTACCTATTGTAAAATATCGTGTAAAAAGCGTGCCAAGTATATATCGAAAAATGGAGAGTTTAGGTAAATCGTTTGATGAAATATATGATTTGGTAGGAGTAAGGGTAATTCTGGATTGGAAAGAGCCTAGAAACGAAGAAGTGCCTCCAGAACTGTGTTACCAGGTACTTGGTATTGTTCACTCTCTGTATACCGCTATACCCGATAGGTTTAAAGATTTTCTTAGTCGACCAAAGCCCAATGGTTATCGATCTCTTCACACCACTATCTTTGATGGAGCAGGTGAACCGTTAGAGGTTCAGATTAGAACAATGGATATGCATAGAGAAGCAGAATTTGGAGTTGCTGCCCATTGGGCTTATAAAGAGGGAGATGTTAGTGTCGAAGAACTTAAAGTGGTAGAGGCAATGAGAAAAAAACTTTCTTCTATATTCAGGACATGGGGTGAAGATCCACTACACAAAGAGATAGAACAACAACTGTTTGCCGATGAAATTATGGTATTTACCCCCAAGGGGCAGGCTATATTTCTACCGGAAGGTTCTACACCGGTAGATTTTGCCTATGCTATACATACAGAAGTAGGGCATCGTTGCACCGCTGCAAAAGTTAATGGAAAACTAGTTTCCCTGGACTATCAACTACAATCTGGTGACCAAGTTGAAATTATTACTTCTAAGACCTCGAAAGGTCCAAAAAGAGATTGGCTATTTTTTGTAAAAAGTAATCGTGCGCGAGACAAGATTAGAGCATATTTTAGGAGGTTGAGGCGGGAAGAGGAAATAAAAGAGGGAAAACAAATTTTAGAAAAGGTACTGAGAAGGTTGGGCGTTTCTATTTCCAAATTTAATGATGCGATAGAGAAAAAGCATAATGTGAGTGTAACAGATATATATATTAAATTGAGTCGTTTGAAAAAAGGGATTATATCGGGAATCAAATCTCCTGATAAAAAAGGACAATCTATTGATGCTATGGTTTCATCTGCAATTACCAATTTTGTAAAAGAACTGTTAAGAGATTTAGAATTGTGTGGCGATGTTAAAAACAAAGATGCTCAAATAGAGATAAAACCTACTGTTAGAAAGAGAAGGAGTACCTCTTTTTATATTTCACGTGCTTCGTGTTGTCAGCCGCTACCTGGTGATGAGATTATTGGTTGGGTTACAACAGGAAAAGGTATAGTTGTGCATCGCAAAAATTGCCCGTTTCTTAGAGGACAG
>CAZATH010000027.1:5297-12203 GCA_964487995.1 uncultured bacterium | reverse complement strand
GGATGCTTTCCATACTTTCTACTTCTACCCTAAACCAATGAATACGATCATCATTTTGTAGAATCATTGCAATATCTCTTGCTACATCTTCTACAAATTTAGGGTTATCATAGGCATATTCTGTTAGATATTTTTCATCAACCCTTTTTAGGAGAGAATATAGGCCATGACTTGCCCCCTTTTCGGCGATATTTATCAGTTCTTCTAACCATACGATTTTTTCGCTTTTCACTGTTATGTCAACCCATGCTCTTTGATTATGAGCCCCATATTTACTGATAGCCTTAGAACAAGGACATAAGGTGTGAACGGGAACCTTAATACCCGTTAATATAGAAAAGTTGTTTTCCCGGAGTATTGCCTCAATGTGGGCTGTGTAATCCATATAAGAGGATTTTTTGCTAACTGGTGCTGTTTTTCTAATAAGAAATGGAAAGGTAATGATAATGTGAGAAGATTCAGCATTTAATTTTTCTTTTAGAGATTGGGTAAATCGCTTGAGGTCTTCCCACGAAAGTATTTCGTTGAATTCTTCCAATATTTCAATAAATCTGCTCATATGGGTACCTCTAAAATGTTGTGGCAGATTGACAAATAGACTATATGTGGCTATTGTATCTACTATGCTGCCGTCCTTTTTCTTTACTTTTAAAGGGTATCTGATGTCTTTAATTCCCACTTTTCTAAGGGGAATATTTCTATGGTCAGTTTCGCCCTGAATATCTTTCAAAGTCTTCATTGAATATCACCACCGATGAGGTTTCTGTTTCCCACACTTCTACCGATATGAGTTTGACATTAGGGAAATCATTCTGAAGCCTTTTATGAAGTTTTCCAAATATCCAAATTCCGATGTATTCCGCCGACGGGATAGGAATAATATCATTGATGAGTTTGTGATCTAGCTTATCTAAAATTTCTTCTTTTACTACTCGCTTTAGATCAGAGAAATCTATGATCATACCTTCTTCATTTGGCTCACCTTCAACCGTTACTTCTAATTTGTATGTATGCCCGTGTAAGTTTTCACATTTCCCTTTATATGATGGAAGAAAGTGGGCACTGTGAAAATGAAATCTCTTTTTAAGTAGCAATATCCTTCCCTCCCTTCACGCATAATATATCATAAAACATAGGTGATATAGTAGAATACCTATATATATAGTGGGAGGTGTTGAATGTGGGAAAAGGGAAATATGACCATACAATCAATTTACCCAAGCCATTTCTTCCAATGAGGGCCGGCTTGACCAAACGGGAACCTGAAAGGTTAAGAAGATGGCTTGAGATGGATATATATAATAAGATGAAGGAGGCAAGAAAGGGAGCAAAGGTCTATGTTCTCCATGATGGTCCTCCTTATGCCAATGGTAATATCCATTTGGGGCATGCTCTAAATAAAGTTCTTAAGGATATTACTATTAAGTATCACTTTTTAAAAGGTGAGAAGGTATTGTATATCCCAGGTTGGGATACTCATGGTTTGCCTATAGAGAATGCCGTTAAGAAGAAGACTGGTAAGACTCATGAAGAAATGGATCCTGTTGAGTGGCGTGCCGAGTGTAAGAAAATTGCCGAACACTTTATAGGTGTTCAAATGGAAAGTTTCAAACGGCTAGGAGTTTTTGCAGATTGGGACAACTATTATGCAACGTTCCAACCTCATTATGAGGCTAAAGAATTGGAAGTACTAACGAAGATGGTGGAAGATGGTTATGTAATAAGAGAACATAAGCCTGTTTATTGGTGTCCCCATTGTAAAACAGCCCTTGCCGAAGCAGAGGTTGAATATAAGCAGAAAGTTTCACATTCTATATTTGTAGCATTTGATCCTATTGATACTGATTTTTCTCCTGTTATCTGGACCACGACTCCTTGGACCCTTCCTGCCAATGTCGCCATTGCTGTTCATCCATCAGAATATTACTTGAAGGTTAAAGTTGGAGAAAGTGTATATTTAATTGCAGAGAAGAGAATCGAAGATGTTGCAAAGGTTATTGGTTGGAAAGAATATGATATTCAAGGTAAGTTTTTAGGTAGTGAACTGGAAGGTATCAAGGTAAAACATCCTATTTATGATGATAAGACATCGGTTATAGTGACTGGTGATTTTGTATCTATGGAAGATGGCACTGGACTTGTACATATGGCACCAGGCCACGGAGCTGAAGATCATCAACTGGCAATGGAGAAAAATCTACCTGTTGTCATGTTTATTGATGATGAGGGTAAGTATACAAAAGAAGCAGGTTTCTTGGAGGGTATGTTTTATAAAGATGCCAATGATGTTGTTCTGGATTTGCTAAGGAGAAAAGGAAGATTGCTTTATAGTGGTACTATTGAACACTCTTATCCTCACTGTTGGAGATGTCATAATCCGATTATATTCCGGGCAATAGAACAATGGTTTATCGACGTGGATAAATATAGGGCAAAGGCATTAGAAGCATTAAATGATGTTAGGTGGTATCCTCCTCAATCTGTTAATCGAATTCGCTCGATGATAGAAGTAAGACCTAATTGGTGTTTATCAAGGCAGAGATTGTGGGGAGTGCCTATTCCTGCTGTCAAATGTAAAGATTGCGGTCATACTTTCCTTGATCCAGAAATTATGCGTAAATTTATTGCTTATGTGAGAGAAGAGGGTTCTGATGCTTGGTTTACCCATCCCGTAGAAGATTTCTTACCTGATGGTTTTAAATGCCCAAAGTGTGGTGGTGTTCACTTCGAGAAGCAATCTGAGGTATTAGATGTATGGTTTGATAGTGGTGTTTCACACGCCTCTGTGTTGGAGCAATGGCCTGAGCACCACCATCCTGCAGATCTGTATTTAGAAGGATATGATCAACATAGAGGATGGTTTCAAACAAGTTTGTTGACATCTATACCGTACAAAGGGCATCCCCCTTACAAGGCTGTGGTATCTCATGGTTTTACCCTTGATGAAAAGGGTAGACCGATGTCAAAATCGCTTGGTAATGGTGTGGATCCAATAGAGGTTAGTGACAAATATGGAGCTGATATCTTGCGTTATGCTCTTGCGATGCTTGATTATACATCCGATATCATGTTTGGCGAAAAGGTTATTAAAGGTGCTATTGATGCGTATAGGAAACTTAGGAATACATTCAGGTTTATGGAAGGAAATCTTTATGATTTTAATGTTTCTAGAGATGTTGTAAGCTTTGAAGATATGCTTCCACTTGATAGGTGGATTATATGGAAATTTTATGATCAGGTAGGAAGAATTCTAAAGGCTTATGATGAGTTTGACTATTACAGTGTTCATGGTATTCTCTTGCCTTTTGTTTCTCGTGTATTATCTGCTGTTTATCTGGATGCTGTCAAGTCGAGGTTGTATTTGAAGGCTCCTGGTAGTATAGAACGTAGAAGTGCTCAGACAGCGATTTATTTAATTGCCAAGACCTTTGCGCAAATTTTAGCACCTATTATACCTTTTACGGCTGAGGATATGTGGGATGCACTTAAGGAGAGAAATATTGTTCAGGAGGAAAGTATATTCCTTTCGAAAATTGAGGTTCCAGAAGTAAAACTTACTTCTGAGGAAATCAAAGCCATGGATATAGCACTTGAAATTAGAGAAATATCCAATGAGCAGATAGAGAAATTGAGATCAGAGAAGAAACTTGGTCATAATCTTGATGCTGCTGTGACAATAACCCTTCCTCGTAAAGATAAAGAAATTTTGGAAAATAGTGGTATTAATATGGAAGAGTTACTTATTGTCTCTCACGTTGAGATACTAGAGGGGGAGAAGCTTGAAGTTAAAGTATCGAAAGCTGTAGGTCAGAAATGTCCTAGATGTTGGAAGGTGAAAACGACAATAGGTGAAGATCCTGATTATCCAGACCTATGTTTAGAATGTGCATTAGATCTCAAGCAGCGATAATAATCATCTTATTTCTGGTAGACAGGATTCTTAAGTGGTTGGCATTGGAAGGTTATACCTTTTATGCTTGGAAAGGTATAACCTTCCGTTTTCTGGCCAACCATGGTGCCACATTTGGTATTCATGTTCCTTATATAGATGTTTTTTCAACGATCATATTATTAATGCTATTAGTGTACGCCTATAAATATCCATCTATTGGGCTTTCTTTAATACTATTGGGAGGGTTTTCCAATGTTATTGATCGGCTTATATATGGTTTTGTGATAGATTATCTCCACATTCCATTTTTACCCATTGTTGGTAATACATATTTTAATCTTGCCGATGTCATGATAGATATAGGAGTGCTTTTATTGTTATGGCAACTTTTAAGAACGTAAGGCTTTTTACCACTGCTGTTGAAGAAAGTAGGGTAGATAGATTGCTTGCAGATAGCCTAAAAAATCAGGGATTGTCACGTAGTATAGTTGCTAAACTTATTAAGTCCCAAGGAGTGGTTGTCAATGGTAAGCTTATTTATAAACCATCCATCAAGGTATATTTAGGGGATACCATTGAGGTTAAGTGGGTGATAGAAGATAATACTAATATAGAACCTCAAGATGTGCCTTTTAAAGTAATATGGATGGATGAGCATATAATTGTTATTTCAAAACCTGCTGGAGTTGTAGTTCACCCTGGTACGGGTAATCCTGATGGTACCCTTGTTAATGGTTTATTGTTTAGATTTCCCGAGATCAGGGGAGTTGGAAGTAATGAGCGGCCTGGCATTGTTCACCGACTTGATAAAGAAACTAGTGGTTTAATGGTAATTGCCCGAAGCCAAAAAGCGTATCATAGACTTGTAGAAATGATAAAAAACAAGGAAATTTATCGCGAGTATAGAGTTGCCGCTCTGGGTCAAATATATAACTCTTCATTTACTGTTACTGCACCAATTTTCCGTGATCCTAATAATCCCCTTCGTATGGCAGTAGTTCCATGGGGTAAACCTTCTATTACCCGTTTTAAGTGTTTAAGGAGCTTAGATACAGTTTACGGTAAAATATCTATTCTACGTGCAATTTTATCCACTGGAAGGACACATCAAATCCGTGTCCATTTGAGGCATGTTAACCTATATCCTTTAGGAGATGAAGTTTATGGGAACAAAGTTTCAGCAAGGTTGGCTCCGAGGGTATTTTTGCATTCAACTGTGTTAAAATTTATACATCCATTTACAGGGAAACAGCTTGCTTTTTTAGAGCCTATTCCTGATGATCTGTTAGAGGCGTGGAAGAAATTGGAGGTGAGATAGATGTATACCATTAAGTTTATTAGAGAAAACAAAGATCAGTTGTATGAAGCACTAAAGAAGAGGTTTTATCCAACTGATGTGCTTGATAGATTTTTCGAATTGGATGAGAAAAGAAGGAGTCTTACAACCAAATTACAATCGCTGCGTACACTAGTTAACTCTAGAAGCAAAGAAATAGGAGCCAAGAAGAGAGCAGGTGAGGATATATCTTCTTTGCTTGAAGAAATGTCGGGTATTAAAAAAGAGATCAAACAACTGGAAAAAGAGCTGGAAGAATTAGAGCGTTCCATTGAAAGAATTAGGTACGAAATTCCTAACATTCCCCATGATTCTGTGCCACTTGGTGAAAGTGATAAAGATAATGTGGAAATCAGAAAATGGGGAACTCCTGAAAAAGGTAAAGATGATGTTCTTCCCCATTGGGAGATTGGTGAGCGGTTGGGTATTTTAGATTTCGAGCGTGCATCAAAATTATCTGGTTCTAGATTTGCATTGCTTAGAGGTATTGGATCCCTTATGGAAAGGGCACTGATTAATTTTATGCTCGATTTGCATATCCAAAAACATGGATATAAGGAAATTTGGCCTCCATATTTAGTAAAAAGGAACATTGCAACTGCAACGGGTCATTTACCTAAATTCGAAGAGGATATGTACCACTGTGAAAAAGATGATTTATTTTTAGTTCCCACTGCAGAGTTGGTTCTGGTGGGTTTACATGCAGGAGAGATACTGCGTGAAGAAGATTTGCCATTGTATTACACTGCTTATACCCCTTGTTTTAGAAGAGAGGCTGGTTCTGCGGGTAAGGATACAAGGGGTTTAATAAGAAGACATCAATTTGATAAAGTTGAGATGGTCAAGATTACTACTCCAGAAACATCCTTTGATGAGTTGGAAAAACTTGTGGACAATGCGGAGGATGTTTTAAGATTGTTAGGGTTGCCATATAGAGTTATTGTGTTGTCTACAGGAGATATGGGCTTTTCTGCTGCCAAAACATACGATATAGAGGTATGGATGCCGTCGTATGGAAGGTATGTTGAAATATCATCTTGTAGTAATACCACGGACTTTCAGGCAAGAAGAGCAAATGTTAAATTTGTTAGAAAAGACGGTACTAAAGATTATGTCCATATGCTCAATGGCTCTGGCGTAGCTGTTGGTAGAGCGATGGCAGCTATTCTGGAGAATTATCAAACCAAAGATGGAAAGGTCATTGTTCCTGAAGTATTGAGACCGTATATGCATGGTATAGAAGTTATTGAGTAAATAAATATTTGTTTTGCACAATAAAAAAGGGGGAGCACAGCTCCCCCTTTTTTATATTAGCTTTTCAATTATCCTTTTATGGGGGTTACCTGAACAATATCATCATCACTTAACCGGAGTCTAAAGCTGGTGATAGGAAGAAGGTATATCACATCTCCTATTCCTTCTTCAGATTTTACCGGGACTTTACTTTTCTTACCATTGGGAGCCTGTATTTCAACCATGTTTATCTTACTCCCAAGAATGCTTTGCCATTCTTCTAATAAGGTTTGATCTACCCAACAAACTTCTGTACCGGTTGTAGACATATAGGCTTTGAGTTTTACCTTTGCTTTTAGCGGTTTGGTTAATTCTATGCTCGATGCTTCGTTTTTCTGAGTGGGTTGTGTTATAACAGAACTTGATGTAGAAGTACTGGATATCT
>CAZATH010000027.1:0-5287 GCA_964487995.1 uncultured bacterium | reverse complement strand
ATGGTTTTTTCTATGGTAGGTGTTACTTGTGTTGTGGGTTGAGGGGATATAACATTGGTATTATTACCTTCTATGGACAAGATTGATGGAGTAGAACTTACAATTACGGCATTTTTCTTAAGCAATTCTACAATAATCTCGTATGCTGTTAGTTCCCCTTTTTCAAATGTTTCTGCTATGAGGTAAATAGGCTTACCACTAAAAGCAATAGGCAGGAACAACCATTCTTCCATAGTAAGCAACATGTCGTCATTAATATTCGTATTAAAGGCTAGATATTTACGGATATCTCCTATTTGATCAATTAATGATTGTAATTCTTTTTCTTTTTCTTCAATTTTAGAGATAAGTTCTTCAGTATCTACCATAATGGTTTTCTCTGTGGTAACAGCTCCAAGGGTGAATAAGAAGGTACCCTCTTTTTCTTTAACCATTTTAAGCAGTGCATCTTCACCTATGTTGTTGCCAAAAATAGCGTGAATAGGCTTTCCGTCGAGAATATATATCTCTCCACTTTTGCCATTAGCTAAATTGACCATCAGTTTGCCCGTTTTACCGGCAACTTTTAAAAGGGATAGCACCTCAAATAGATTGAATTCTTTTAGTGAGCCTTCCAGCGGCATATATTTTCCCCCTTTCTGGGTGTTTATTGATTTAGTTTTGTAAATTATACAACATGTAATTATTTTACCAATGCTATTGACAGGTATGTAAAAAAGTGGTATACTGTCAAACGCCATGGTTGACAATATAACAATTGATGATCTAGAGAGATATAATCGGTTACTCGAGATCTACGGAAAGCTGTTGTCGGAACGTGCGAGGTCTATAGTAAAAGATTACATTGCCTATGGCTTGTCGATAACGGAAATTGCTGAAACACGTAATGTTTCTAAACAATCTGTGAGCACTACGATAAGAAGAGCTTTGCACAACCTTGATAGATATGAAAGATTACTAGGAATGCTTTCTTTAATTGAAATGCTTGAAGACCATTGCCCAGAAATTGTTGATAGGTGGCAGGAACATACGGAAAGGGGGAAGGCTTAGTGTTTGCCGACCTGAGTAATAAGCTTGTTGATATGTTAAATGGTTTAAGAAAAAAGGGAAAGCTAACTAGAGAAGATATAGACAAATTTTTGAAAAATCTTAAAATGGTGCTTTTGGCATCAGATGTTGGATTCGATGTAGTACGTGTTTTTATTAAGGATGTCCGCTCTAAATTAGAAGAAGCTAAGATAGAAAAAAGCATTTCTCCTGTTGATCAGCTTACCAAGATTGTTTATGATGAGATGCGTGAGATTTTAGGTAAACCTGTGCCCTTAAAACTTAAGCCTGGCAAACTAACGCAAATACTCTTGGTGGGGTTGCAGGGTAGCGGTAAGACAACCACTGCAGGTAAATTGGGTTTTTATATCAAGAGAAAACTGAGAAAATCCCCTATACTGGTTGCAGCCGATACATATAGACCAGCGGCTGCTAAACAGCTTCAAACCCTCGCTTCAGAAGTCGATGCCGGATTTTATTCTATGGTAAAGGAAAATGGTACGCTTGATATAGAAGGCTATAAAAACTTTATTAGAAATACGCTATATGATGTTGCCATTATAGATAGTGCGGGTCGTATGCATGTCGATGATGAGTTAATGGAGGAGATCAAACATTTATATAATGCTCTCCGTCCTGATTATGTTTTTCTTGTTGCAGATGCTATGCTTGGCCAAGAGGCTGTTGATATTGCTGCGGCTTTTCATAAGGCTTTACCTATATCAGGTGTTATTCTCACAAAGGTTGATGGCGATACAAGGGGTGGGGCTGCTTTATCACTCAGGTATGTTACCGGTGTTCCCATATATTTCATGGGAATGGGAGAAAAAGTAGATGCCATAGAACCCTTTGATCCCGATGAGATATCTGCGAGAATTTTAGATCTTGGTAGTGCAAAAGCGTTTATGGAAAAAATTCGTCAGCTTGAGAGAAAACTTAAAGAGTTGGAAAAAAAGGGTAAAAGGGTAAAAGCAGCAAAAATAGAAGATTTTACCTTAGAGGATTTGTTAGTTCAGTTTGAAGCGATTTCAGATGGTGATTTTGTGGGAGGTCTTCTTTCATCTCTTCCGGGGGGTAGGCAAATGATGCAAGGACTTGATGAGGAAGAGATGAATGTGAGGTTAAAACGTTTTAAAGCTATACTACAATCTATGACACCTTATGAAAGAAAACATCCCGAGATATTAGATGCTTCAAGAAAGAGAAGAATAGCTAAGGGAAGTGGAACTACTGTGCAAGAGGTTAATCAGCTTCTTAAACAATATAAACAGATGAAAAAGGCGATGAAGACTTTATCCAAGATGATGAGAAAGGGACGTTTTCCCTCTATCATACCTCCTTCATTTTTAGGAGGAGGAAAATAACAAATAAATTTTATGGAGGTGAGGTATAAGTGGCAGTAAGAATGAGATTGATGAGAATGGGGGCTAAAAAGAGAGCGTTTTATCGTATTGTTGTTGCGGATGCCAGAGCTCCAAGAGATGGGAAATTTATTGAGATTGTCGGTACTTATGATCCCCACAAAGATGGCGTTGCCGGTGTCACCCTTGATAAGGAAAAGGCTTTGGCATGGTTGCAAAAGGGAGTTCAACCCACTGAACCAGTTGTTCGCATTTTGAAGTGGACCGGAGTTTGGGATGAATTCCAAAGCATGAAACAAGCTAAGAAATCTGAGTAATGGAGGGTATAAGACATGTTAGTGCGCCGTAAAATTACCGTAAAAGCTGTTATGACTCCAACTCTTCGAGCCGAAATGTTGGCAAATGTCGATGCGCTAATTGCCCAGACGAAAAAAGAGGTTGAACTTATTGAAAAGGAACTTCGCAAAATCTTGTTCTTACCTGAATCTCAACTAGGAGCTGAAGGTCTTAGATTAAAGGCATTGATGGAAGCAGAAAAAAGAGAAAAAGAGAAAGTATTAAGAGAACTTGAGAAACAGCGTAAAGATATAGAAGAAAAGGCAGATGGGCAAGAGGTTATATATTCTATAATCGAAGGATTTGTAGATGTTAAAGTTGGTGATAATTTGTTTGAAAAGGTGGAAGGCGGAGAGATTGTTATCAAGGATGGAGAGGTGATAGAAATACGCAATGAGTAATCCCAAAATGCCATCTGAGCGTGTGCTTGTGGGACGGATTGTACGAGCACACGGTGTAAAAGGTGATGTTTATATACACCCATATACTGATAACCCGAATAGATTTGCTGCAGGAGGCTTAGTTGAGCTTGCAAACGGGCAAAAGTTGGAAATTGTACGGGCATCTAAGCATGCTACTAAGAATCTATATAGGGTGCATCTGAAAGACATTGAGACACGTAATGATGCGGAGAAACTAGTTGGTGAGAATCTTTATGTTAAAGAAAGTGATTTACCACAGCTTCAAGATGGAGAATACTATATATTTCAATTAATTGGTATGAAGGTCTATGATTTAGAGGGAAGTTATGTGGGTATGGTTAAAGACCTTTTGCAAACAGGTGGCATTGATGTATTGCGGATTATCCGTCCTTCCGCAAAGAAGGAATTATTGGTTCCATTTGCTAAGGAGTTTATACATTCTATTAATATTGAGAACCGGCGCATGGTAATAGATACATCTCAGTTGGAGGAGTTGTTATGAATATCGGAATTATAACGATTTTTCCAGAGTATTTTCAAGGAGTTTTAACTACGGGCATGGTAAGAAAGGCTATAGAAAATAATGTCGTAAATATTGAATTTGTCAATCCACGGGATTTTGCTAAAGATAGATATCGTTCAGTGGATGATTACCCCTATGGTGGCGGCAGTGGTATGGTTATGAAATACGAGGTACTGAGAGATGCGATAGTGGAAGCTCAAAAAAAAGTAAAAGGACCAGTGGTTTATTTGTCGCCACAAGGTATTAAGTTTTCTCAGAAATATGCTAAAGACCTATCAACGCAACAGGGATTTATTCTGTTATGTGGACGGTACGAGGGAATAGATGAAAGAGTAATGAACTTAGTAGATGAGGAGATTTCGATTGGTGATTTTATTCTTTCAGGTGGGGAACCTGCCGCTGCTGTTATCATTGACGCTGTTGTGAGATTGTTGACTGGTGTTTTAGGCGATATGGACTCTCTAACCGAGGAATCGTTTGAAGATAATCTCCTGGAATATCCCCATTATACAAGGCCCAGAGTTGTTGATAATATGAGTGTGCCAAATGTATTAATCAGTGGACATCACCAAAATATTGCGAGATGGCGATTAAAGGAACGCCTAAAAAGAACGCTTGTGAAGAGGCCCGATATGTTGCAAAATGCGGTTTTAAGTGAAGAAGAGAAAAAACTCTTGTTAGAAGTGAAACAGGAATTGCTGAGTTTATTTGAAATATTGGGGGTGTAATTGGTGGAGAGATTAAAATTGCATATAGCGCTTTTACATTTTCCGATGTATGGTAAGAATTATCAGACAATCACTACGTCGGTGACTAATCTTGATATACACGATATAGCGAGATTAGCAAGAACGTATAATTTATCTTCGTATTGGATTATCACACCCATTACACCCCAGCGTGAAATGGTATCCCGTGTGGTAAACTATTGGGTAAATGGACCTGGGGGAGATTATAATCCCCACCGTCGTGAGGCTTTGTCGTTGGTAAGGATAGCTTCAGATGTCGAACAAATGGTAACAGGTATAGAAAAAGAATTTGGTGGACCAGTAAAATTGTTTGCTACAGATGCAAGACCTTATCCTAATATGATTTCATACAAGGAAGCGAGAGACTTGCTTAGACAAGCAGATGCAGAATATGTCCTTGTATTGGGTACAGGACATGGTATTGTATATGACGAAATAAGAAAAATGGATTATTTCTTGACTCCTATTAGACCCCATACTTCTTTTAACCATTTATCTGTGAGATCTGCTGCGTCTATATTGGTAGATCGTTTGATCGGTGAAGATTGGTCATATTAAATACCGAAAAAAGGAGGGATGAAAAGTGAGCATGGATATAATTAGAAGGATTGAAGAGCAACAAATGAGAGATGACTTACCTGACTTTCGTCCGGGTGATACAATTCGTGTTTATTGGAAAATTCTAGACGGAAGAAAAGAAAAGATTCAAAGATTTGAAGGTATTTTGTTGGCAGATAAAGGATCCGGTGTACGCCGCACAATTACTGTTAGGAAGATTTCTCATGGTATTGGTGTTGAGAGAATTTTCCCGGTGCATAGTCCTAAACTGGTTAAGATAGAAGTCGTTCA
>CAZATH010000026.1:0-12222 GCA_964487995.1 uncultured bacterium | reverse complement strand
CAAAAACAGAAGCCACCAATCAAGATGAAACCCCATACCATATAAACTAAGCATTAAAAGCCATATACCCCAGAAAGCCATACCTAGTGGTCCACCGGCAAGATGCCAGAGCGCCCATCTATCATCCATTGTCTGGGTTGTAGAAAGAGCAATGATAAATAGAAGAAAAGACCAAAGGAAAAATCCTTCAAAGTCTATTTTCCCTGTCGTTAAAGATAAAGCATACACAGGAATAAGAGCATATACAGAATAAAAACGTGGAATAGAAAAAGCCATCACAACCAATGCTCCAAATACCATCAGAAATATAATAGATAAATGTGCTAGGTCATTTGGTAAAGAGTAGTAGGCATTAATGAGAAGACGATACAAAATAGCATAAGAGGCATAACCTAAAGATGGTCCCATAACAACATAATCTCTATCGCTTAACCATGAAAACGGAAAAATACCATATGCAATGAATACTAGTAACACCGAGGTGAAGATAAATTTATATTCGGGAATGAGAGCCATACCTTCCACCGTATTTCTAACCACATCAAAGTTATGCCATATCTGACCCTCTAGTAGTCCACCCTGTTTATTAATAGCAGAAAACAACAATATAAGTTGGTAAACCATAAGTAATATCACAGGCAAGAGAACAATAAGGATTTTCTTCCATTCCCACTTGCCAAGCCAATTTTTAAATGTGAAAACAGCTAGCAGTGAAAGCAATATATAAAAATACCATCCCAAGAGGCTATCTTTAAACAAATAAGCTTGGGACAGTGTAAAAAAACCCATTAGCGGTATAATGATATCTCTATATAGATTACCTTCCTTCCTATAATGCATCCAAAAAACGGAAGAAACACCATAAACCAAAGACATTAGCAATCCAGTGAGAAACATTCCCGATACTTCATATTGAGAAATCCAATAGAAAAATAGTATTCCAGAAATCAACAACTCACCATAAGCAAGAACATATCCTATCACACAATCGCCCCCTTAGCCATACTTAAAGCTTTAAATTTGAGCCAGAGCCTCCTTTTCTTCCTCTGAAAAGAGCTTTTCGACATCTATCCATAAGATCAACCTGTCTTGATACTTGATCACACCTTTCAAGAATTCCTTAACATTGCCACCAATACTATCTGGTACCTGGGAAATCATATCGGTAGAAATTCTCAATACCTCATGAACATCGTTAACAATAAAACCCGCCTTCCTTTCTCCAACCATCACAATAATGATCTTAGTACCTTCATCTATCGCAACAGGGGGCCTACCAAACCTTTCATTAATATCAAAGATGGGAATAATCTCACCTCTAAGATTGATAATGCCCTTAACAAAAGAAGGTGCATTGGGCACCTCAGTAGGTTCAATATATCTCTGTATCTCCTGCACCTCCAGAATATCAATTGCATACTCTTTCTCACCGAGTTTAAAAACAACCACTTGTCTCTCCAACGCTACTCCCCCCTTTCAAGTACATATCTTCACATAAATATGGTATCATAGATACCCTTCAACAAATACAGGAAAGGAGGAAACACAATGAAGGAGTTTTTCATGGAACTTGCCAAATATATGGGAACCTTAAAAGACAACCTCATGGCTTTGGGGACAGGGTTTGCTGTGGGAGCAGTGTTTGCTTTCTTGAAGCTAAACGTACCTGCTCCCACAGTATTACCCGGTATTATGGGAATTTTAGGAATATTCTTAGGCTACGTTATAGTAAAAATACTACTTCATGCCTAGGGCTTCTTTATTAACAAAATCGGGACTCCACGGTGGATCAAAGACCAATTTAACATCAACTCTGTCAATTCCTTCGGTTGCCATGGCCACCATCCTGACCTGTTCCACAAGCCACTGTGAAAGGGGACAACCAGGAACTGTCAGGGTCATGGTAATGGTGGCCTCACCTTTTTCCTTATCAAGCTCTATATTGTAAATAAGTCCCAGATCAACAATGTTAAGTCCTATCTCGGGATCAACCACCTGCCTTAATCTTACGAGCAGATTCTTTATATCTTCATCTTCTACCTTTTCAGGATACATAGGCTTAAACTCTGCCATATTGTTCACCTCCATAAACTTTACTATAGTAATTGTAGCATATCAAGATGATTTGTGCATATACCTTAACTATTAAACAGGATAAATCAAAACCCCATTATCTTCCATGAGTAAAGATTCATCAACACCATATTTTTTCATAGCTCGTTTTTTCAAAAACTCTAATCCTTGTTCAGGAAACAAGGCCACAATAAGAACATCCTCATCACTCTCTATATAAGGAGCAGCCATTCTCTTCACCTTAGGAAGCTCTGGTTCCAATAGATCAGCAGGTCTAACATCTATAGGTTTTTCATCACCCAGAACCATTTCCACCAGATGAGGATGAATAGGAGCAGGTGGCAAGCCATATAAACCTCTTATATAATTTTCCAGTTCTTTTGTCAACATTGCATACCTTCTACCCTTCAGCACATTTAAAACAGCCTGCGTTCCAACAATTTGACTCATTGGAGTAACAAGTGGCGGATATCCCAGATCTTTTCTCACACGGGGAATCTCTTCCAAAACCTCATCCAATTTATCTTCTGCATTCATAGCACGTAGTTGAGCAAGAAGATTAGACAGCATACCACCTGGAACTTGATGTTTCAACACTGCAGGATCCATCATATAAACCTTTGCTGGTGGTTTATGATCATCTACTATGCCCTTAATTATTTTAGCTGCCTCATGTATTTTATCTATATCAATATTCAGATCAATACCTCTATCCTTCAACGTATAATACAACGTTTGGATAGCAGGCTGAGCAGTTCCCATAGCCAGTGGAGAAACACCAGTATCTACAATGTCAACAATTCCACGAGAAGCAACTTCATACAGTAAAGTGGGTCCTACTCCCGCAGTAGAGTGTGTATGAAGCTCTACAGGAATACTGACAGCATCTTTAATAGCCTCAATAAGCTTAATACCAGAAGATGGTAACATAATTCCTGCCATATCTTTAATGGCAATAGAATGAACTCCCATTTTCTCAACTTTCTTTGCAAGAGACACATAGTATTCAATCGTATGAACAGGAGAAATGGTATATGACAAGGCAACTTGAACATGCATATTCTCTTCAAGGGAAATTTCTATCGCCTTTTTCATATTTCTCACATCATTAAGGGCATCAAATATTCTGATAATGTCCATCCCGTGTTTCTTAACAGTTTTAATAAAGAGCTCTACTACATCGTCGGCATAGTGACGATACCCTACCAAATTTTGACCTCTCAAAAGCATTTGAATCCTTGTATTTTTTAAAGCTTTTCTTATGGCATCTAATCTCTCCCACGGATTTTCTTCAAGATATCTAAGGGGAGCATCAAACGTCGCCCCTCCCCACACTTCCATAGCATAAAAACCAACCTCATCAAGCACAGGAGCAACCCTCAAAATCTCATCTGTGGTCATGCGGGTTGCAAGCAGAGACTGCTGTCCATCACGCAATGTAGTATCCACCACTTTTGGCACCACTTTCACCACCCCTTTATCTCTATACCTACAAACAATATATTGTATGATTATTCTAACAAGGAGGGAGAATTTCGGTGAAAAAGGTTGCTATAGGAATATCAGGTGGTGTAGACTCTTCAGTAGCCGCATACATTTTAAAGAAACAGGGATATGAGGTAATTGGTGTATTTTTAGAGCTGGGACATCCCATGCCACCTCATTTACCCCAGGTAATGAAACAAATAGACGTGCCATGGGTTAAAATGCCTCTAAAAATTCCTTTTTCAACTGCTGTGATAGAAAAAACTCTAACAATGTACAAGCATGGGTACACCCCTAATCCATGTAGTATATGCAACAGAGACGCGAAAATGTTAGGTCTTTTTAATGCCATGAAAGAACTTGATGCCCATTTCATGGCAACAGGACACTACAGCAGAGTAGTGGCAAATAATGTTTATAAGATATCTCTACTACAGAGAAATAGTAAAAACTCTAAAGATCAAACATATTTCTTATCACTAATAGACAAAAACATAGTGCCATATCTTATATTTCCTCTTGGAAATATGAACAAAGGTGAGATATACAAAATAGCAGCGGAAATAGGCATTTTAGAACTTATAGGAAAAAAGGAAAGCCAAGATATATGTTTCTCAAAAAAAATGTCAGACTTTCTCAAACACCATCTTGGAGAAAAAACAGGAGATATAATACTATTTCCTGAAAATACCATTATTGGACAACACAAAGGTGTGCATTTATACACAGTTGGGGAAAGACTCGGTGCACATCCCATGAGCCGTGAGAGGCTTTACGTTATTAAAAAAGACACTAAAACCAACACACTGTACGTGGCACCTAAAGGTTATTTACTCTACAACATAGTGAAGTTAACAGAAGTCAACATGTTTGTAGAAAACATTCCTAAGGGTACCGACCTATTTCTTCAAACGAGATATCGTGGACCTCTGGCTAAGGTGAACTCTATTGATGGTAATATAATAAAACTAAATGATAGTATAGAGGCAACTCCTGGACAAATAGGTGCCATTTTTGATAAAGATGGCTTGCTATTAATGGGTGGCATTATCGAAGGAGGAGATAGAGTTGAGAACCTATGATGTTATTGTGGTAGGAGGAGGTCATGCCGGTGTAGAGGCTGCGCAGGTTTCAGCACGAATGGGTATGAAGACAGCCCTCATCACAGGGTTTATTGATACCATAGCTATTCCACCATGTAATCCAGCCATAGGAGGACCAGGTAAAACCCAGCTTGTCATGGAAATTGACGCTTTAGGTGGATTAATGGGCCGTGTAACCAATGAATCTTACATTCAAGCGCGCATATTAAACAAAGGAAAGGGACCAGCTGTTTGGTCTCAAAGAGCACAAATTGACAAAGATATATATCCTGCCAATATGCGCAAAAGACTGATGAATACACCTAATCTTGAACTAATTCAAGGATTGGCAATAGACTTACTAACCGATAAAAATCGGGTACTAGGGGTAAAACTTGAATATGGTGATGAAATCACCGCCAAGGCAACAATTTTAACAACGGGAACTTTTATGAAGGGAAAGATATACATCTCCTCTTGGTCTAAAGAAGCGGGAAGATGGGGAGAGTTTCCCTCATATGGAATTTCAGATGCACTTAAAAGATTAGGTCTTCAAATAATTAGGTTTAATACAGGTACCACACCACGTATTGACGGAAGAACTATTGATTGGAACAAATTGGAAAAGCAACCTGGTGAAGACAATATTACCTTTTCTTTCTTTGAAAAACCCAATCCACCAGGTTATAAACCTGTATACATCACACGCACAACTAAGAAAACTATGGATATTGTTAGAATGCACATTCACTTAACGGCATCAAGAGCTTCTGACATGGTAAAAATAGGACCAAGATATTGCCCATCAATAGAAGAAAAAGCCATCTGGTTCCCAGATAGAAATAATCATATTGTATTTCTAGAACCTGTTGGACTAAATACTGAAGAGATATATCCCAATGGGCTTGCAATATCATTACCAGTTGAAATTCAACAGATGGTAATTAGAAGTATTCCAGGGCTGGAAAAAGCAGAAATTATCAGACCAGGCTATACTATTGACTACGACCTCATCGCCCCACATCAATTACATCCTTCAATGAGGGTAAAAAACATAGAAGGTTTGTTTACAGCAGGGCAAATCAATGGCACCACCGGTTATGAAGAGGCAGCTGCTCAGGGTATCATCGCCGGTATCAATGCCGCTTTGTATGTTCAAGGAGAAAAACCTTTTATTCTTTCTAGAGAAGATGCATACATAGGAGTTTTGATAGATGAACTAACCACACATCCTATCAGGGAACCTTACAGGATGCTTACATCTCGTTCAGAATATAGACTCGTACTTAGACAGGATAATGCCGCATTTAGACTTTCTGAAAAAGCATATCACCTTGGCATACTCACAGAAGATGAATATAAACTGGTAAAGGAAAGACAAGAGCTGATTATGTCTATTAAAGACAAACTCAAAAAGACATATCTTTCCAAGGAGCATTTTGAGTTTTTGAAGGGCAAAACTCCTGCCTATCAAGTACTCAAAAGACCAGAGATACACGCTTCCGACCTCAAACCATTTGTCGAAGAAATACAGCATCTAGACCAGCAGGGACTGCTTACCTTAGAAATAGACATTAAGTACGAAGGATACATTAAGAGAGACCTTGCCTTAATCAATGAAGCCAAGAAGCTCAGCACTCTTTCCATACCCGATGATATCAACTACGATGAAATTCCCAATTTGTCACGAGAAGGCAGAGATTACCTGAAAGAATTCAGACCCGCCACATTAGGCCAGGCTAGCCAAATTCCTGGGGTATCCAGTGGTGATATCGTGGCATTAATGCTTTATCTCAAACGGCTTAAGGGGTTGGAGTAAATGACAAATAGGGGTTTCACACTGATAGAGTTATTGATAACCATTATTATATTATCAATCCTATCTATAGCACTTATTCCTATGACTACAAGTATTCTTCGAGCAACTTTTATCGAAGCTCCCTCTGCAATGTCCAAAGCAGAAGCTACATTCTTACTTAACAGCCGTTTTATAGATGCATTATATCCCATGCAATTTGCAGTATGCACGTATACTTCGGCCTCTCGAGATTCCAACAATATCACAGATACCATAGAAATATACACAGCTACGTCTTTAGATACATCAGATGTTATTACTCAGCTTAAGCTAAAAAAACAAACGATACAAAACCATGCCACTTTTATTAGTGTTGACGGAAAGCAATATCCTGCCATACCGGGAATATCTGTAAACAATATAGAGCTGTTTTACGGAGATAAAATTATCAAAAACTCTGATGTATCTTATAAACCATTTTCAAACCTTT
This sequence comes from uncultured bacterium, assembly GCA_964487995.1. GTDB lineage: Bacteria > Coprothermobacterota > Coprothermobacteria > Coprothermobacterales > JAADFF01 > JAADFF01. Next base: position 5,294 of record CAZATH010000026.1, on the reverse strand, counting down.
CCATACATTACACGGCAACTACGAGAGATAATCAACAAATATCTGCAACAGTGGGAATCACAAAGATAACATCACCCTTCCCTCTCCCAATAGCATGCTTTGATGCAGACACATATACGGCAACTGTTGGAAGAGTTATATATATCTACTTCACACAGCCAATTATCTATAAATCATCTCTTGAAAACTCTCCACCCGATTATCTTACTGTCAGATGCGATGGGACAGAAAGCACCATAAATGAAATAACATATCATGGTCCCAATCCATCGTACCTAACGCTCAATATAGATACCAATACTCCTGTTAACCCTACTCAATGCACCGTAATATTCAAAGATAGCAACACTATAGAAAGTTACGACAGGTATACCATATCCGACCTGGTAAACGTCCTAGACAACCACACCCCATACATAGAGGTGATGGATACATGTCCATAAGAAAACAAAGAGGATATACCCTTATCATTACCCTGATCATTGTGTTTGTGTTAGGACTCTTATCGGCAATATTACTCAATTACATAACCACAGAGAATCGCCTTACTGTAACTGTAAGAACATCAACTCTACTTATTCAAGATTTTGAATCGGCTGTAGAATATGGAATAGCATGGGTTTCAGCTTATTATCCCAATATAACTTCTACCATTGTCGTGCTTCCCAACGGTTATAAGTACGATAAAGCCAAAGTAGAGGCTACCATACTAGATACTTCTTATATGGAAGGGGCAAAGGTAATAAAACTCACCATACTATTCCCAGAAACATCAAATTCTACTTCGGAGGCAGAGCATGTAGTAGATGCAATGGTATATTTAATGACCAAAGTAGGTACAGACGTAGATGGTTACACTTTAGGAACTACCCCCTCACCATATCCAACATTTCTCATGAGATGGAGGATAACCAAGTGAGCATACGAAGCTTATTACGTATAACAATCATTATCTTTACAGCATGGGCTATACTATACGGTTTCCTTAACACTAGATTTTACTGCATATCAACAGCCAAAGGCATAAGAAGTGGAGTAGTATTCGCTAGAACAGATGAAGAATTTATAGAAAAAACTAACTTACCTCTGTCAAGTATAGGGAAATGCATAACGTTATACGATGATAGCATCTCAAAATACACGATTTTTACATCAGATGAAGAAATTCATATCATTACCCAGAAAAACTCTTCTACATCAAGTATTCTTTCCATAGCAGGTATTACCATTAACCCGCTTGATAAAATTACAAGACTGTCCCAAACAGCTCTCAAAGTCAAAAAAGGCTGGATACAAAAAAGGGCTAAATTAATATATCTTCCTCCCCTAATATGGAAACAAGTAATTTACTACGACAACTCTCTACAACCAGGTAGAATTGTAAGGATAAGCAAAGCCAGTAGTGGACTTATGGAAGTTGTAAACTATAAATACATACTTGATGGAAAAACGGTCAAAACATGGACAGAGAAAAAAATCATCAGGAAACCTACTCCTTGGGTGTTTAAAAGCGGACCTCCTATATACAATGGTCCCTATATAAAAAAATTTATTGCCCTTATAACTGCATATTCTCCAGAGGATCCAGGTGTTGACTGGGTTACAGCCACAGGAGATAGGGCAAGAAAAGGTGTTGTTGCAGTAGATCCCAGATTAGTTCCTCTCCACAGCAAGTTGTATATTGAGGGTTATGGAAGTAGTGATGCTGTAGATGTAGGAGGTTGGATAAAATATTACCACATTGATGTTTTCTTCCCAACAAAAGAAGAAGCATTAAAATGGGGAAAACGATACAAGTGGGTATACATCATAGAATATCCAAGCAAAAAGGAACGATAGAAAATGTACAAATTAAGAGAAAAATATAAATATCTCATACCACATCCCAAAAAAGGTTTAGGACAGCACTTCCTTAGAGATCACAAGGTGGCAAGAGATATTGCCCTCTTCGTGTGGCAGAATAATCCCAAATTCGTATTGGAAATTGGGCCAGGCGCAGGCGATTTAACATTTGCACTACTGGAGATGGGACCTGTAATAGCCATAGAAATAGATGGCAGGCTAAAACCATTCTGGGATGCTGTGCAGAGAGAAATACATCACTTACAAGTGATATGGGCAGATTTCTTACAAATCGGCGAAGAAACACTTCCAGTTGAACCCTATAACGTTGCAGGAAACCTCCCTTATATGGTTGGCACAGCCATCATAAGCCACTTACTAAAATCTTTCAAACAGTGGAACCGTGGTGCATTCATGCTGCAAAAACAGGTAGCAAAACGTATATACGCAACATCGGGAAAATCCAAATCTTCTCTTAGCATATGGTTTCAAACCTATGCCGAGGTAATATCTACACAAACTGTAAAACCAGGTGCCTTCTTTCCACCTCCCAAGGTAATGTCTGAAGTGATATACACACGTCGAAGAGAAGAACCACTGTGTGAAGCTGATCCAGACAAATGGGAAATGTTCCTGAAAGGTGTATTTAAACAGAAAAGAAAAACCTTAAAAAATAATCTTATTAGTATGGGATATAGTAAAGAATGTGTAGAATATATTTTAAGAAATCTTGGGATTATGGACACAATACGGGGAGAGGAGGTGAACGTAGAAACACTATGTCATGTCTACCACATGCTTTCTTCTAAAGACATATGCAAAGATCAATCTAACGCTTGATATTGTAGGTGTTAGAAAAGATGGTATGCATCTCCTAAATAGCATTGTATCTTTTATTAACATCTTTGACACTATGCTTGTCAAAATAGGTTTCAATCGGCACATATCCTTTATACCCCATCCTATAGAAAACTCAACAGTCCACAAACTGCTTGACCTTTTAAACATACCAATGAGCATTATGGTATACAAGCACATTCCCATTGGTAGAGGTCTTGGAGGTTCCAGTAGCAATGCAGGTGGACTTCTGGCATCACTTGTGCATTTAGGTATTGTAGACAAAGACACGGCAACCGATATTGCACCTAAGATTGGGGCTGATGTAACAATGTATCTATATCACAGCCCCATGATTATGGAGGATATAGGAGAAAAAATCACCCCAGCACCAGGTTTACCTATTCCAGAGCATTTATACCTTATCATTCCAGATTTTCCTTCACCTACCCCCTTAATATATAGGGCATGGGACGAACAACCTATAATTACCAATTTCACAGACCGATTCTCAAAAGACCATGTAATGGGTAACGCCCTTAGCATTCCCTTCTCAAAGGTCTTCGGCATAAACATACCACAAGGTGCAACGCTAACAGGAAGTGGAAGTAGTATGATCAGCATATCTGTACCCAATGATATTCCCCCAAGCTGGGATATCATAGAGATAACTACAAGAAATACAGGATGGGAGATGATACCTTATGAATGTTGAAATATATATACTTGCGGCTGGTGATAAAGAATCGTGGTGTCAGGAACTTGGAGAAGGATATAAAGCCCTGTTACCATGGGAAGGTACAACCATTATTCAGTACATGGTAAATAATATCAAACAAGACCTTCCCTTTCCAATTACAGTAATAGGTCGAAAGGGATGGAATATAGAAGAAATTCACGGTGCACAACTGATAAAAATTGAAAGCAGTGATATTGCAGAAACCATAGCCACTATTCACCCATCTGCTGATTATATTCTCCTCTTAACAGGCGATTCTCCCCTCATCGCTGGAAAAGACCTATTACCTTTTATTGATAATCCCATAGATCTAGTGGCAGGTATTATCTATAAGGAAGATTTTCAGCAAATTTTCCCAGGATGGAAGAAAACATTTATACCTATTGTTGAAGGAAAGATCAAGCTCGCAGGTGCAGCCTTAATATCTAAAGAAAAGTGGCAACAGGTAGTTGACGAGGGAACACGTTATTATGCATATCGCAAAAATCCTGCAAAGATTGTATGGAAAATGGGACTTTCTCTCTTTTTAAAGCTCCTAACCGGAAAACTCTCTATCAACGATGTGGTAAAATGGGTAGATACAAAATTTAACGTAAAGGCAAGGGCTGTGCGCGTCAGTCCAGTATTAGGAGCAGATGTAGACGATAAAGAAGACTATCTGATGCTAAAACTATTTTCAACAGTGGGGAGGGATAACAGATGAAGGGACTAACCATTCCAAAATCTCAAAGAAGCTTTCTCTTATGGCTATATGTGCTACTTGTGGTAATTCCACCGGTGATATTTTACAGGGGAATATACAGGGCCTTTGATATTGCCAAGAGTGCAACATTCGTATGGCTTTTCACCATTATTGGAACAATTATAGCCATCATGGTAGCACTATACCCTGGTGAAACGAAAAAACTCAAAAATCCTGTAGCTTATTCCATCCTTGCCTTTGACGTAGCCATAATACTCTCTACCCTATTTTCACTGAATCCCAATGTCTCTTTTTGGGGTGTATATGAAAGACAACTTGGTTTAATCGTCTTCTTACCCATCACGTGGATGGCTTTTTTAACCATGATTGTCGTTTATAACAGAAAATCGCTAGAATTTCTTTATGATGTGCTGATATACTTTGGAACATTTAATGCCCTGTATGGAATTCTTCAAATGCTTGGAGCCGATCCATTCTGGGGTACAGGTGCATTTGGTCATCGTGCATTTGGTTTTCAGGGCAATCCAGACTTCTTCGGTCCCATGCTTGTATTAACAGCCTTTCTGACACTGGCCCGCTCCTACTCATACTTGGTAAGTGGAAACGGAAACGGCGCTATCGCATACTTCACCATGTTTGTAGCCCAGCTGATTGCCGTCATCGGATCAATGACTCGAGGTGCATGGGTGGGATTTGCCACTGGTATAATTGTGTGGATTATCGTTACGGGACTGGTAATCACCGGTAAAAACAAGACACTCTTTATAAGAGTGGTATCTATAGCCATTATTGTAGGAATTATTTTATTCGTAGCAACAGGACTGATACTAGGTGAAAAATTCCCTGTATTTCATAGGCTAAAAACCATCTTTGTATGGTACACACCAAGCGGAAGACCTATACCAAGGCTTATACTCTGGAGAGATACCCTCCACCTCATTACAGACAACATGAAACATGGACGACTAACTGGCGTTGGTATAGAGGTATTTAGAAGAAATTTCATGCCTTATAAAAGCCTTGAGCTCAGCCAATCAGAGCCTAAAGTTAACTATGATGATCCTCACAACAATTACCTAAGTGTATGGGCTAAAATGGGAATCATTGGTATTCTTGCATATATCTCAATGTTCTTAGCGGCACTATGGATGGCATACAAATATTTGAAAACAG
>CAZATH010000025.1:0-12308 GCA_964487995.1 uncultured bacterium | reverse complement strand
CACATAGTCTCTATAGGCACTGTATAAGTTCTTGAGAGCTAAAAAGATAACCAAACCACACAGGATGTAGACAAGATAGCGAAGAATTAGCGGTGAGAGAAGCCTAAATCCGTAGTAAGCTGCAAATCCAAGAAGCATATATCCAAAAAGCAACCCGAAAATATATGAAAACGATACCAGCAATACACTTCTTCTTTCTGTTATTGCGTAGGCTATGATAACAATCAAAGCCGCCGTTGTGCAAGGTCCCAAAGAGTCAGCTATAGCCAACGGTATCCACCACATACTCCCATCTCCTGATGTTTATAATTTTCACAAATAATTAACTACATATATTATACACGAGAAGTGAAAGGTAGTCGCTTTTCCTATTTTTCCCTTATCAGTTAAAATAAAGTTAGGAGATACATAATCTCCTAAACTTTAAGAGGAGGGGATAATCATGCCAAAGGTAAGATTTAGAACATCGGCAAAACTTACAGGAAAATTCACCGTGGAGGGAAAGATTAGAAACCACAGGGTGATATTAGATGAACCGGCAGATCTCGGTGGAGACGATAAAGGTCCCAATCCGGTGGAAATGGTGCTTCTTGCACAGGCAGGATGTATACTCATGGTAGGCAGAGTGGTAGCTATGGAAATGGGTATTGACCTTGAAGAGGTTTCAGTAGATGTTATGGGAGAGCTTAATCCCGAAAAGTTTATGGGTAAAGAAACCACAGACAGAGCAGGCTTTAGTAAGATAGAAATCACTGTGCATGTCAAGAGTAGTGCAGATAGAGAAACACTTCAGAAATGGCTGGAAACCGTTGAGGAGAGATGCCCTGTTAAGGATAACCTCGTAAACAATACCCCTGTTGAAACAAAGCTTGCCTAATTTCCCATTTACTTAGCAATAGGGGGGAGATATCTCCCCCCTTTCCCTTGTCGTATCCCAGGGTATTAACAGCTATAGTGTATTTTGTGAAGGAGTTTCAATAGATTAGAGCTTATTTCATGTATTTTTATACGAAGGCAATCACTGAGAGATGTAGAAGGTTTTACATTTTCTTTATCAATCCCAATTAGATAGAATATCTTTCTGGCATTTGCCATCTTGTTATCCACTTTATCCATCAATTTCAGGCTATCTATTAAACCTATTTCATGGACATGTTTCATGGTTGCATCTAATGTATCTATCTTGTGAAATGGTACAATTTTCACATCACCACACTTAACGCTACCACCATACAGGGCATCCACAAAGACAATGGTATCCTCTCCATTATACTCAGACATCAAACGCAAAACATCGGTATGTAGATAAACTCCACGTGCATACTCTGGCATCATATCCTTTACATATTTGTAAAGATACGAACCTATTCCGTCATCACCCATTACATCATTTCCCAGAAATGCAACAAGTATCACATTTATACCTCCCTTACAAGGTGGACACTACATGAAATACATGGGTCATAGGCACGGGGTACCATTTCAAGATATTTAACAAGCTCTTCATCTTCTATATCGGGATTTTCCAAAACGATTCGTGAACCCATATTCTCAACATCTCTAAACATAATATTGAAATTGTATGCCGTTGGCGTTACCAGATCTGCAAAGACAACTTCTCCTCTTTCATCATATTCAAGATAGTAAGAGATAATACCTCTTGGTGCTTCTGTGATGGCAGCACCTACTCCAGCTTTAGGTTCCACATATACCCTATCGTTGTCAAGTGGCATATCCAGTATTTTTCTGATAATCTCTAAAGAGGCATCTATAAAGTAAAGGAGTTCAACAGCCTGAGCAATGTTATTATAAAATGCGTTGTCAAAGTGTATCTTTCCATCACTTACCAGCTCTTTATATATCTTCAAAGATTCACCCCACAACTTATCGCCATTGATAGCCAGACGGGAAAGTGCACCTACCATAAAAGGCTTATCTTCAAGGTAGGCAAACTTGGCAAATGAGTGGGAAATCGGCCTTTCAATAAGGTATTCTCTATACTTTTCAACGGGAAACTTTACACCACTGGTAGATGCAACTACATCACCAAAAGCGTCAAACTGTTCATTCTGCTTAAGGGCCACATGTATATATTCATCTTTAATAAAGGGTGGCATTTCTAAAGATGCCAGTATATCAATGGCAACTTTTGCAGTTTCTCTTATCTCCTCAAGCATACGATATGCTTTATCAAACTCTTCACGGCTTGGTATTCTTCCAAATCCACCCACTACGGCATTTTCGTGATGTATATCCCTTCCACCTATCATTGACTGAATAAAGTTTGCCGTCTTTTTCATCATAAGTCCCTTGCTTACCTCAGTGCCATATTTATCTGCCATGGATATAGCATCGGGATAGCCCAAGAAATCGGGAAGGGCAAGTAAAAACACGTGGAGAGAATGACTCTCAATAAAAGAGGCATAGACAAGAAGCTTTCTAAGAAGTTTTGTTAAAGGACCAACCTCTACTCCAAATGCCTTTTCAGTAGCTAATATCGGCGTAATCTTATGGGAAGCAGAACATATGGCACAGATACGGGAATACATTTCTACGGCAACATCATAAGGCTTTCCCCGGGTAATATACTCAAAAAATCTTGGTCCCTCAACAAGCCTAACCCTTGCCTTTACCTTTCCACCTTCCCTTTCAACTTCTATCATCCCCCTACCTTCTACACGGGCAAGGTGCTCAACGGTAATTAGTTTCTTTCTTATCTTCTTTCCCACCTTACTCACCCCTTACCATCTGTCTAAATTTTTCCATTAAAGATTCTGTATGTCCTCCAAATACCTTCATTCTTTTGATGGCATCAAGCGGATCTACACCATGTTTCTCCATCATCTTTGCCATGGCATCAACCCTCTGGATATTACGAATAGGACCACGACACCCCATACACGGAAGTCCCAGTGAAGGGCACCTCGCACCACATCCTGCCGTGGTAAATGCACCAAGACATGGCTCGCCTTTTTCTATAACCACGCATGGATTACCCTTCTGTCTACACTCCTCACATACTGGATAATCCTTCTCTTCAGGCCATGTACCCCAAATAAAAGTGGCAAGAAAATATAAAAACTCGTCTTTTTCAATAGGACACCCCGGCAAATAAAAATCCACATCTATCACTTTATCAAGAGGTTTCGGTGGCTGTATATCCATATCAAATGTAAAACCCTCTTCATATACAGAAGCTACCGCCCTTTTCAGGTCAAAATCACCGATATTGGCACTTTGAACGCCACCATAGCAGGCACATGTACCCATGGCAACGACGTATTTTGCCTTTTCTCTAACCGACTTAACCAGATGCTCATCGTCTTCGGTAACCACTGAACCCTCTATAAAGGCAACATCTACCGATTCTTCTACCTTAGAAGCAGATGTTGCCATGTGGAAACAGACAATATCAACTTCAGTGAATATATCAATCAGTTTATCCTCTATATTTAAAATATTAAGTTGACACCCATAACACGATGTTGTGGGATAAAAACCAACCCTGAGTTTTCTCTTCTCCATAACCCTTACCCCCTTATTCCATTAGCTCGGGATGTCTCTGCACCTGTCTGTAGGAAAATACAGGGCCATCTTTACACACATAAAGCATCTTATCGGCACTTCCCACATTACAATGACCACACTTACCAATACCGCACTTCATTCTTCTCTCAAACGTCGCATAAACATAATCTGGATCAAACCCTCTGGCTATCACTTCATCAAATATACTTTGATACATTCTCGGTGGCCCACACATAATCACCACACTATTTTCAGGATCCACATTAGCCTGAGGTATAAACAAATGGCACCTTCCCTTACACAGTCCTTCCACCTCTTCACGGGTAACGGTCTGTATTACCTTAACCCTATCCCCTTGGTATGTTCTTGCAATAGCCTCAAGTTCCTCGTAATAAAGAAGATCTCTCTTGGTTCTTGCCGAGTTAATCAATGTAATATTGCCATAATCCCAACGATTATCAAGGGCATATAGAAACACACTTCTCAGTGGTGCCATACCCAAACCTGCCGACAGAAATAGAAGATCTCTGCCTTTCCACTGGTCAATGGGAAATCCATTACCATATGGGCCTCTAATCCACACATAATCCCCTTCTTTAAGATTATGTATCACCGTTGTAACTCTACCGGCCTTACGTATTGTTAGGGCAAAATATCCGCGTGTTGTAGGCGGACTGCACAGAGATATAGGTACTTCTCCTATACCGGGTATATTAACCTCTACAAATTTAGCCGGCCTATCATATCTTCTTTCAAACTCCTCCTGATCCTTTTCATTTACAAACGATATAATAAACATCTTCTCAGAAGGAGTAATCTTAAATATCTTCTTAATAATAGCCTTCTTAGGCTGAAGTGGATTATCGATCATATTCCTTCACCTCGCTAAGCTGGTATAAGTTTTTCCAAAAGTTGATGCCGGCAGGGCAAAAGGCACTACAACGACCACATCCAACGCAGTAAGAGAGAGAAGAACCGGAGATAGGCGAAGTTTTACAGTTATAGCGATTCTTCATTCTATCGGCAACAGTAGGTCTGAAGTTATGCCCCCCGGCAACCAGTGCATGGTGTTCAAATTGGCAAGAATCCCAATATCTCTCTTGGGTAGCATGAATTCCATCTATAGAAGGTACATCTCTAACCTCATAGCATCGACATGTAGGACATGTTGTATTACAATTGCCACATGCAAGACATTCTTCAGAAAGCTTCTCCCATATATCGGAATCTCTATACATCTCCAACGTGCCACGTAGCACAAAGATATCCATATCCCACTTAAACATCTGTCTTCTCTCATTTTGATATCTTTCAAAAGCTTTAAAATCTTCACTAGAAGCTTCCTTCATGCCAATCTTGTCGGCTATCTGCTGCCCCTTTTCTGAAAGCACCCTTACAAGCCAACCATCGGGAACAGGATGTAGAAATAGGTCAAAGCCCTCTGTGGCAAAAGACGTATGGGTAATATTACAACCACAATATTCATCGGGCTTACAATCATAACCTATTATCACCAGCTTATTTCTTCTGCGTGCATAATAATAATCCACAGGAACTCCCATAAATACACTGTCAAGGCGAAGAAGACCGGCAACATCACAATGATGTAGTCCAAATAATACTGTAGTTTTCATATCATCTTCAGGTATCTTAATCTCACCAGTAGCTTTGTTGATTTTAAACAGCACCTGTCTTGGTGGATAAACAAACTTTTTAGGTGGAGATATGGTCCTTACATACGACAAATCCATATCTTCCCACCTAAAAATTCTCTTAAAATCATGTGATTTTTCAGAAATCTTTACTGGACCATATATCTCACCATACTCACCTAATACATCTAAAAGCTTCTGTCTATCCTCATATGTCAGTTTGAGATATCTCACCGTATTCCCCCCTTACACATAGTTAAATATCATTTTGGGTTCTACACTTTGATTATAGCAGAAATTCAATGTATAGGATACATATTAACTTTTAACAAACATATTGCGGAAACTGGGAAAAATGCTTTTATAAAAAAACCATGGGGTATACCACTCTACCCCATGGCAAACTTTGACAGAAATACCTTGATATTGCCCTACTTTTTCCACAGAAACATATACATATTTTTTAAAGTCATAAGAAGATTAATCACTAATGTAATATACAAAATCCATGCAATATACATCGCAAAAGGACAAGACACAACCTTAGCCAAATAAATAGTAGCTATCGTATATGCTCCCAAAGGAAATATATACGCCCACCAACCAAGCCCATAGGGAATACCTGTATTTTTCCAGTAATGAATGGTGATAAGAACGGAAACAACATAGCACCAAATACCAAATCCCCATATCATAAGGGCAGGTGCCATACCAATTGTTATGCCCAGTGGATATAAAGCTTTGGTAAAACCCAACATATCTATAGCTGAAACCCCAATAGGACCAAGCGAAATCCATATTGTAGGTGCAACACTACTGGATGGAAGGCTATGGGTAACCATACGATGAAATATAATGCTCCCCACAAATATATAAAGGAAAAATCCTATAGAGAAATATATGACATTAATCAGTGCCAGTAATTTAGCATAGCTACCTGCATAAGGGACAAGGCTACTGCCAACCATAGGTACAACCACCGCCGCCACAGGGGGAATAAGCCAGCTATAATTGGCATGCTTAAGATCTACACCATCTGACACAAACATGGCATATCCCATAATAGATGCAAACACTAAAACCAGTAAACTTCCCACGATATACATAAGAAAGGTAAATTCAATATATCCAGAAAAAGGTTTCATCAACATAGCACCACCTGCAAGAACCAACATACCAACGGCAAATGTTGGATAAAAAGCTATAGTGTAAGGTGAAAATATATCCCTTTTCACATCTTCAAAGTAGACTACAAATCTAATGATAAATGGAACAGATAAAAGAAAAAACATCACCATATTAACCCAGAATACAGATATTCCAACAACTTTAGCACCAATCATATATGATGCATTGGCAAACGCACCAAGTCCCATAATCATGGCAAACCAAGCCGGTGAAAAGTGTTTTATATGTAAAGAATTTTTCTCCACAAAAACCACCTCCTAAATATAGAACAGCAACAATATGAAGAAACTCAGGAATCAAATTATGGCAAAATCTAGGGAATATTTAGCTTAACTTCCCCTCCACCAACAGTGACACCGTTTTATACCAAACAATCTTATAGCCATATATCTCACCAAGGCTATGATAACAAATTTGTGAAATATAGGAAAATATAATAAACAAGGAAGGGCATATGCCCTTCCCCACCTTTATATTCACAACTTTATAAAGGCTATATCTTGAAATTCTTTAGGACACTGCCACTTTCCAACACAATATTTGAAAGCATCTTTGAAATATCCTTAAGCTTAGAAGCAGATCTTCTGAACTCTTCGGCACCTGCCACCACTTTGTCTGCCACGTGATTCATCTTATTAAATACAGATCCCATATTGAGCACGCCGTTGTATACCGACGTTATAGCATGGTCCTGATTCCGTGCAATCTTTTCAAGCTGATCGCTATAAGCACCAACCTTTTCTATATCGCTAAAGATCCTATCAAACTCTCCCGATGCTTCCTTGGTATACCCATAGGTCTCTGAAACAGCCTTCACTACCTCCTCTGTAGATTCTTTTACCTTTGCCGTTCCGTTTACAACCTCTTTCAATACCTCGGCAATATTCTCTGTCGCCTCTTTAGACTGCTCGGCAAGTTTACGTATTTCATCGGCAACTACCGCAAAACCTCTACCTGCCTCTCCTGCCCTTGCCGCCTCTATTGCAGCATTCAAAGCCAGAAGGTTAGTCTGATTAGATATCGTATTTATCGTCTCCACGATCTCGTATATATTGCTTGACATACTATTGACTTTATTTACTATGTCAACCATCTGAGTGGTTAACTCCTTCATATCCTCCATACCTACAACAACTTGCCTTAGGGTCTCTTTACCTCTTGATGCCCTTTCTGATATAGTCAGCGAAATACTCCCTATACCATTTGAAACATCCAAAAGCTCAGAAGTCAGTTTCTTAACACTTTCCATGTTTTCTGTAATATCCCTAAATTGCTGTGAGGTTTCTGAAATAACTGTCTTCACCTCTTCAAGCTCTTTAACCAAATCTTCAGCCATAACATCGGTATTGCGAGCCGATTCAACCAAAGTTTCGGATACCTCTTTTAGTTTCTTTACCCCTTCTTCTAATAGCTTCAAAGGCTTGCTGAACTTGACAATAAGCTTGTTTAGCGCTCTTTCTATCTTTACAATTTCCTCTGTGCCAGTTTCATCAATATGTATTTGTAAATCTCCCTCGGCCACTTTTTCCATTACCTCTTTAATATCATCAATCTTTCTAAAGGCTCGACTGAGTAAAACCAGTATTATTAAGGTAGACAATAATCCTACAACAACTCCCATGACAACACCTTTTAACATAGACCATTGCATGGAAAATACACTTGTAGGCATAACTCCACCTATAACAGCAACGACATTACCCTGAAAATCCTTTACTGGTATAAAGATCGTTACACTGTTTAGCTTTCTATTATAAGAGGCTACACTCTTACCATTTTTAATACTGGCCAGCTGACTATCTGTTATAGTCTACTTCATACCATCGGTAGTAGATATAAAGTCTGTATCTTTCCAGGATACTCCTTTAGCAAGTATGTATAAAAACCACTCTCCTCCCCAATTGTCCTTTAAAAACTGAAGGAAATCTTTACCTAAAGATAGTCCAAACTCTACACTACCAATATGTTTTCCATTGTAAAAAACTGGCACAACTCCCCTTATACCTAAACCAGCCTTACCCTTTTCTACTCCCCTGACTCCTTTTTGATGTTCATTAACCCATACCACTGTTTTCCTAAAACTACTTAAATCATCCCCGTATTTTGATGGTTTATGCACCCTCAGAAAACTGATAGCCGGCGGTTTGTGAAACTGAAACTGCGCTACCCTATAATCACTTTTCAACCCCTTCCACATCTTTTCCAAACGATTGTATAGCTCCTGCCTACGCCCCTCAGCAAATAACTTTACATATTCATCGGTATTGGCAATAATAAAAGCCCCCATCTCTGCTCTTTCAGCTTCTAACTCTAGAATACTTTCAACTGTTTGGCTAAAAAGGCGCACTCTTTCCTTTTCATAATTACCAATAGCACTACTCGAACCATTCCACGTTAGAAAACCCTTACACTCAAACTAAGAATTACAGCAATAGATACAGCTATAATAACTTGAGATTTTAAACTCCTCATAATATCCCCCCCTACTAATATTTAAACTACGCACGACTACCATTGACTTTACATATTTATTCTACCCAATTTTTTACCTATAGTATGGTATTTTTCGCTAAGCTCTACGTCTTAGGCAAATAAATCACACTACTAAAAACTATAAAAATAACCTTGCCCATTGAGCAAATAACCGCAAACTCAGTCCATATGGATACGAAATAAATATCATCACAACAGCAGGTTAACTATATATTAAACAACCATCGGTTATTAAGTTTCTTTGTAGTCACTCAAAATTAAAAATATTTTGTAGCTATTAATGATATATTTAAACAAATACCGAGATACATGCTAAACCAAAGTTATAAACTTTCTATACAGAAGAGTTATATTTTATGAGAGTATCTATTATAAAACATAGTTGTAATAATCCACAAGGAGGTGCATATATATGAAACAACTGAAAATATTTATTGCTTTACTTGTTATCACCACATTGTTGGTGGCATGTGGGACTTCGGCCAAATTGGAAAAAACACAAAAGTGGATGGACAAGTACATTTCGGTTGCATACGGAAAGATAAAAACAGCAAAGACAGCTGCAGATATAATTGACATGAGTTTTAATGATGTAGAAGACAAACTTGAAAAATTAGAACAAGAAAAATATCCTTACGATGAAAATAAAACATTTGGCGATGTAAGAGATGGGGATTACGTTACCAAGGGTAAAACGTCCATCGTATACGTATATGTTCCAATTGGAGATGAAGATAAAAAAATAGCAGAAAAATTGGCAAAAGAAAAAGGAGATAAATACTATGTTATAGGAACAATCACAATAGAATTCAAGAATGATATTGATTTATATAATGCCGACACAGACATTGCTAAACAAGTAAAAGTTACCAATGTGAAAAAAGATATCTACATCTCTGCCAAACTTCCAGATGAAGATTAAGCTAAGTAGGGGGAATATTCCCCCTACTTGCATTTACCTTCTCTCACTACTCCCTTGCTTCCATCAACTTCTACACACATTCCATCTTTCAGCACCTTGGTAGCCTTTCCTGTTCCCATTACAGCCGGTATGCCATACTCTCTGGCAACTATTGCAGCATGGGAAAGTGGCCCGCCCGAATCTACAACAACTCCTGATGCAAGGGAAAATAGCGGTGTCCACGAAGGTGTGGTATATGGAGCAACCAATATATATCCCTCTCTCATCTTGTTAAATTCTTCAGGTGATAAAACCACACACACTTTACCAGATGCAATACCAGGACTGCCTGGAAGTCCTTTCAGAATAACATTTTCTTCTACATCTTGTGAATCATTTACAGATGCAATCTCAGGGAAAAACGGCTTATCTTTTATGCGATTAAATATCTTCTTTCTTCTTTCAACAAGATTCTTAACATCTTCACAAGGAAGATCCAATTCACTAAGTCTCAGATAATTTATATCACCTTTACTCCCCAGACAACCCTTCTCCAAATAAAACCTTTCTATAGACTTTAATATCCTCCTAATATGAGAGGAAGGAGCTACAATCCAGTAGCGAGTTGCCTCCCTAAGGGGCTGAAGTTGGCGGGCATTATGAAGCACTTTGTCAAACATCTTTCTCAAATAGGCATTTTTCATCAAAGGATGAGAATATATCTCCTTTTCTATAATTTTATTAATATCCACTTTGGCTTCTGCCGAATCTACTTTACTCGGAGATAAAGCCATATTTTTTATCATATTCAAAGGTACATCTGGCCTTTCCAACCACGAGGCACCAGACAGAAATACTACAGCACCGGCTTCTCTATATCTCCATCTGTTAATAAACTCATAAAATACTTTTTTAAAATCGTCCAAAGCCTCATCTTTTTCCATTAAGTTCAATATCTCTTCTGCACTATTATTTTTAAAAATATTAAATAAATACTCATCTTCTCTTATCATTTGGGCAATTTCCTGCATCTCTTCATTGGATCTTGTAATTACCGTATCGACACCTGCAAATAGCAACGTGGAAATAAGATGTCCTTTTCCCATTATCTTTAATAACATGACCAAACCTAACACACCAGAGAAAATATATGGTATATATTTTTCCCTCACATCTCCCATCAATTTAACAGCATATAAAGCTTTGCCCAGATACTTATTTCTATATTTAAAATCGTTTACCTCTGCATTTTCCAAATCGGCTATAACTTTCAGCGCCTTTTGATAATCTCTGTCCTCCTGCCAATTTACCTTATCACTATTTACCATTGAAAGCATTATCTTAAATGGCGTCAAAACAGCATAGGGATATATCATGAGATCTGCAATTCCATGCTCGGTAGTATACATATAAGGATTAACATATACCGGAACACCCTCAAGCTCCTTAAAAATACCACCAGAAACACGGGGTAATTTCAAACCGGCAAATCTAAATGGCTTATCCACAGCCATCTTCACCACAAAATCTATCCACTCAACATCTATAGGATAAGGTCTATAGGGTATAATCTCAGCTACAATCTTTAAAAACATTTCCTTAAGAATACTACTCTTAACAGAAGGCAATACCCTTGTTGTAATAGGCCTTGATTGTAAAACATATATAGTATCTCCTTTAATAGCCCATTCTATATCTTGGGGATTACCATAAAACTTTTCTATCTTCTTACCTATATTGACCAATTTTTTCAACCTATTTCTACCTACATCTCCACCATCTTCTGATATAAAAGACGAAACAACCTTATAAGGAAACCGCTTCTTGACAACATATTCTGTTGGTGTCTTAACACCCGAAACAAGGGCTTCTCCCAACCCATAAACAACATTTATAAGTATCTCATCTTTTCTACCATTGGTAGGATTTAACGTAAACATCACACCGGCATAATCTGCATCAATCATCTCCTGAACAACAACAGCCATTTTAATATCGGTATCAATACGTTTATTCTGAAGATAAGCCCTTACCCTATCACTAAACAGTGAAGCATAACATCCTTTTACCGCCTGAATAATACCCTCTATACCTTCTACATTAAGAAACGTTTCATATTGCCCCGCAAATGCGGCAGAAGAGATATCCTCAGCAGTAGCCGAAGAGCGAACGGCAACCTTCCCCTCTCCTATCTTTTTATAATACGTCTCTATCAACGCTTTAATATCTTCAGGAAACTCACAAGATATAATACGCTCTCTAATCTCCTGCCATGACCTTCCCTCATGTATCAGTTTATCTATATCGCACTGTTTAACGAATTTATCAAAGACATTTACAGTAATAACAAAACCCCGTGGAACATTAAACCCTGATCTTACAAGCTTATCAAGTGAAGCCCCCTTGCCCCCTAACAGAGAAATATCACCTTTTCCCTCTCCCAACGTAATCACATCAGCCACCGAAACCACCTCCCATGGACACTGTTCATATATAGATAGTATATAACCGCATATATTCTTGAAAACCAACAGCAAGTAAAACAA
>CAZATH010000024.1:0-12480 GCA_964487995.1 uncultured bacterium | reverse complement strand
AACCGTAGGATCTGCTCTATGAAGGTGGAACTTGGTCAAGTCTTCATTTGGATCAACAAACTTATTAACACCCACTACAACTTTTTCACCATCTGCCACAGCCTTATAATATCTATAGGCTGCATCGGTTATTTCCTGCTGGATATAACCTTCCTCAATAGCAGGCACCATACCACCCATTTTTTCAATTTTATCCAAGTATTCCCACACTCTCTTTTCTATTTCATCTGTCAATTTCTCCACATAATAGCTACCTCCAATACCATCTATAACATCTGCAACACCTGATTCATAGGCGATAATCTGCTGAGTACGAAGTGCAACTGTAACAGATTCCTCTGTAGGCAATGATAAAGCTTCATCATAAGAATTGGTATGCAAAGATTGAGTACCACCGATAACTGCAGCCAAAGCTTGTATGGCAACACGAATAATATTATTAAGAGGTTGCTGAGCAGTAAGGGTGCTACCTGCCGTTTGAGTGTGGAATCTTAACATCATACTCTTTGGATTTTTAGCTCCAAATTTTTCTTTCATTATCTTAGCCCATATTCTCCTTGCTGCACGGAATTTAGCTATTTCCTCAAAGAAATTATTATGGGATGCAAAGAAGAAGGAAAGACGTGCTGAAAATTTATCTACATCCATTCCCTTCTCTATAACTGTCTTAACATACTCAATGGCATCGCCTAATGTAAAGGCTATTTCTTGAACTGCTGTAGAACCAGACTCCCTAATATGATACCCCGAGATAGAAATTGGATTCCATTTAGGAACCTCTTCTGCACAGAACATGATAGTGTCTGCTATTAACCTCATAGAAGGTCTTGGTGGAAAGATATAAGTTCCCCTAGCAACATATTCTTTAAGAATATCATTCTGTATTGTTCCCCTTAACACCTTTCTATCTATACCTTTCTCTTCAGCAACGACAATATACATGGCAAGTAATATTGCTGCAGGGGCGTTTATGGTCATCGATGTAGAGACCTTATCAAGTGGAATACCATCAAATAAAACATGCATATCCTCTACAGAATCAATTGCCACTCCAACTTTACCTACTTCTCCTACTGCTAAGTCATGATCCGAATCATAGCCAAGCTGGGTCGGCAAATCAAAGGCAACGGAAAGCCCTGTTTGCCCTTGTTGAAGAAGATATTTAAATCTTTCATTAGATTCCTCAGCTGTACCAAATCCCGCATATTGACGCATAGTCCAGAATCTACCGCGATACATGGTAGGATATACACCACGCGTAAAAGGATATCTCCCAGGAAAGCCCAACCTTTCAAGATAACTCCAATCTTCCTCTAAATCGGCAGGTGTATAAATCGGCTCTACCTCAATTCCCGAATCAAGTAAGAAAGGTTTTTTGCGTTCTGGCACTTTGGATACAAATTTGGCATAATCGGTAGACAGCCAATCCTCCTTTACAGATTTAATCTGTTCCCTGTCTTCCATACCCGCTCACCTCTTATTATTATTGTTGTGGCTCACTAGATGAGCCATTTTCTCCTTTATATTGTTTGATAATAGAATCCAACTCTTCTTCTGTCATAACCTCCTTTTCCATCAATGTTTCAGCAACAGCTTCCAACAAGTTGATATTTTCTTCTAATATGGATTTCACCCTTCTATACTGCTCTATAATAATTCTCTTCACCTCAGCATCTATCAACTTTGCAGTAGATTCAGAGTAATTTTTATAGCGGGCAATCTCTCTACCCAGAAAGACCTCATGTTTTTTCTCTTCCAGAAACATAGGACCTATAATATCACTCATTCCCCACTCTACAACCATCTTTCTTGCAAGCTCTGTGGCCCTTTGAAGGTCATTTTCGGCACCAGTTGTAATATTGTCATTTCCAAACTTAACCTCTTCAGCCACTCGACCTCCCAGTAAACCTGCTATCTTATCCAGTATCTCAGCCCTCGAATAATTTACCCTGTCACCTCTAGGTTTATCCATTACATATCCTAGCGCCATCCCCCTTGGAACAATAGATATCTTATGAATTTTATCCGAATGCTTTACCATCTTCTTAACAATAGCATGACCTGCTTCATGATAAGCCGTTATCTTCTTATCCTCTCGACGTAGTTTTCTTGATTTCTTGGGTCCCAATATTACCTTTTCAAACGCTTCTTCAAAATCTTCCATTAAAATAGTATTTCTGTTTTTACGGGCTGCAAGTAATGCCGCTTCGTTAACCAAATTTTCCAAATCTGCCCCACTAAATCCAACTGTCATATCTGCCAAAACATCTATATCAACATTACTATCAACCGGTTTACCTCTCATATGAATTTCCAAGATTTTCTTTCTGCCCTCTTTGTCGGGATAATCAACAACAACCCTACGATCAAATCTTCCTGGTCTAAGAAGCGCAGGATCCAATATATCTGGCCTATTAGTAGCAGCAAGCACAATAATCCCAGAATAGGAATCAAAACCATCCATTTCAACAAGAAGCTGATTTAATGTTTGTTCCCTTTCATCATGGCCACCACCAAGGCCAGCTCCCCTGTGTCTACCTACGGCATCTATTTCATCTATAAACACTATACATGGAGCATGCTTACGAGCCTGTGCAAAGAGATCCCTAACACGAGCTGCACCAACACCTACAAATAGTTCAACAAACTCTGAACCGCTAACACTAAAGAATGGAACTCCTGCCTCACCAGCAGTTGCCCTTGCAAGAAGAGTTTTACCACATCCCGGAGGTCCCACCAATAAAACACCTTTAGGAATACGTGCCCCTAATTTCTTATATTTGGCAGGATTCTTTAGGAAATCCACAACCTCTTGAAGTTCCATTTTTGCCTCATCGGCACCAGCAACATCTTTAAAAGTCACCGGTGGCCTTTTATCTAAAAATAACTTAGCCTTACTCTTGGCAAAGGTAAAAGCCTGGCCTCCTCCACCACCTGCACCACTCATCTGGCGGAACATAAATATTATCAGAATGATAAATAACAAGGTAGGAATAAAATTAAGAAAAATATTCCAATACAGATAAGAGCTATCTTTAGACGTAATAACATTAACATCTTTCAATTCTAAAGCCTTCTTCAATACAATATCTTTTACGGCCTCAGTATCAGTAGCTATAACATATTCCCTTCCATCAGGAGCAATACCCGTAATCGTATCTCCACTTAGTTTAACGGTAACTATCTTTCCCTCCTCCATATACTGTAGAAATTCATTTAAATAGATAGGCTTAGCAGGTATTCCCTGATTAAATGCGGCATAAACTAGAAAAAACATCATGGCAATTAACAATAACCATAAAAATGGGGTAGGCTTTAACCCACCATTTGTATACGATCTTCTATTCACGCTCCGATCACTCTCCTTTATACACGCCTACATAAGGTAAATTCCTAAACTGCTCATTGTAGTCTAGTCCATAACCTATTACAAACTTGTCAGGAATAACAAATCCAGTGTAATGAATAGGAACCTCAACTTGCCTCCTTTCCTTCTTGTCAAGAAGGACCATTATCTCAAGTGATTTAGGATGCCTTGCAAGAAAAATTTCATACAACCTTTGTAATGTTAACCCAGTATCAACGATATCTTCCACTAGAACAACCTCTCTACCCTCTATAGGCTGATCAATATCTTTTAAAAACTTAACGAGTCCGGTAGTCTCGGTGCCAGAATAGCTAGAAACCTGAACAAAATCAACGGATACATTGTATGTCTCCGGAAAAGCCCTTATTAAATCGGCCAAAAAGATAAATGCCCCCTTTAAAACTCCAACGAGTAAGATACCATCAGGATGCTTTTCCACAACCTCCGATGCCAAACGCTTCACAGCTTTATCAATCTCATCACGTGAAATTAATATGTCCACTTCAATCCCCCCTCACCACTTTTATGCCATTTGATAATCTTATAAACTTAAGATTCCTCCATACCACAGAACTACCTGGATGTTTATACTCTAATCCCATTATGTTATCAATAACTTTAGCAGGCGGTAAATCTCCCCACTGCTTAAGCAACAAAAGCAAAGATTCAAAGATAACCGCCCACTTTCCTCTAAACACAACAACATTTCCTTTTATTTTAACATGAGTTCTAAGTATTTCAGCAAGGCATGATTCTAACGCCCGTCGCTGTATAGATAAAGCCCGATAACTGCGAACAACATTGTAGATATGAAATCGTTGCCTTAAAAGAGGAATCACTTTATGCCGCAGATAATTTCTGGGAATAGAAGTATCATAATTTGTACTGTCTTCAAAAAAAGGTATATCGTATTTACTGGCAAACCTTCTAATCTCTTCTTTGGTAAAAAAGAGCAAAGGTCTAGCAATATACTCTTCACATTCTTTCATTGATGTAATCCCTCTAATTTCCTGTCCCCTAAGCAGTTGAAGTATTACATGTTCTACAATATCATCAGAATGATGTGCCAACCATATCTTATTTATGCCATAATTAATTACCAGATCCTTCCATAAAGTACTCCGCATTCTATGAAGATAATGCTCTGCAACTTTTTCAGGTGAAAAAGAAAATTTCAGTGTGTTAAATCCCATGTTCCTGGCATATTCGGATACAAACCTTACCTCCTCTTTAGATTCATCTCTAACCCCATGATCAATAGTAACAACCATAAAATCAATATCCTGTAGCAATGGCGAATCTCTTAACATACTCACAGCCGTCAAAAGAACCATAGAATCAACGCCCCCTGAAACAGCTAGGGCAATCTTTTTCCCTAAGTGGCATCTCCTATTTAATAGTTCTATATAAAGCTTTTTTAAAAATTCGTCCCTAACCATTTCCATCTCCTCATTTATGTTATACTATCACCGCTATGAAGAAAAGAAGAAAAGACATCATGAGGTCCAATCGGTCTAAACAAAATAAACGGAGCAATAATCGAAATACTAAATCCAGGGAAACACAAACAGGAAAAGTAATAAGTTCGAAATACACAAATCGCAAGAAAACAAGAAAAAATAAAAAAAGAAGAAAGTTCACCAAAAAAATTATATTGGGAGTTAAGGTCACAATCCTCGCTATTTTTACATTACTATTTCTTGCTGTCATATCATTTGGACTTGTTTGGATAGGCAAATATTTACTAAAACTGTATATGGCAACAGTGAAGGCTATTCATGCATGGTATAATTTCTTTACCTATCTACATATCCCAGAGGAGATTAAAACCAAAGTACTTGGATATCTAACATATATTGCATGGGGAAGTATTGGTATCATTTCTCTGATCATCTTCAGAAAGTTATACAAATTTACAATCTCAACCAACCGTAAACGCTCCAGCCATGATGAGAAATCACCAACTACTCTTACAATAAAAGCAAATAGTAAACCAGAAGGTAATAACCGATCAAAAGCTAAAATACTGACTTTAAGAAATACAATTTCAGAAAACATTACAGATGACATCATTGAAGTTGATATAGCATCACCAGAAAAAAAGAATAGCTTTAGCGGAGATGACTCAGATGAAAGTGTGCTTATTTTAGGTCCTAAAGGTAAAGATATAGTTATGCGTGAATGGGAAAACGACGATATATATTCAACCAATAATGAAGCTTCCACTACTACCAACCGTAAGAGAAAAACACCTAAGGAAGATAAGGGGCATTCCTCAAAGGAGAAAGTTATCCCCTTAAGGGCTACATCTAAAAGGTCATCTTCGCAAGCCGTAGAAATAAAAAAAGAAACTACGAAAACTGTCAAGCAAATGAATAATCAACCAGTAGATGAAACAATTCCCTTACATCTCATTAGTTATACTCCCCCTGACTATTTGGAAAAAATACAACCAGAGGCTGAAAAAAATGCTCAGATCATACTTGACTTACTGTCGGAATTTGGAATAGATGGAGAGATAGACAAATTACAGATAGGTCCTCGTGTGTCTAGATATGAAATTAAAATACCAAAAGGCACCCGTGTAGATAAAATCAAGCGCCTTTCCAACGATATAGCCACAGCTCTTGGAGTAAGAAATATTAGACTAGAACTTTCTGTTCCTGGAAAACCACAAACAGTAGCAATAGAAGTACCCAATAGCATATCTGGTACCGTCCATATCAGCAGTATTTTAAGAAGCAATGCTTTCAAAAAACTAAATACTCCAACTCCACTAGTCTTAGGGCTAGACGTAACAGGAAAACCTGTTGTTGAAGACCTTAGAAAACAACCTCACTTACTTATCGCAGGAGCTACGGGCTCAGGTAAAAGTGTATGCATTAATACCATCTTGATAGGTATGTTAATGAAATCATCACCTGATAACCTTAAATTAATGTTAGTAGACCCCAAAAGGGTAGAATTAAGTCCTTATAGCCGTCTTCCTCATCTCATCTTCCCTATACTTACAGAGGCAAATGAAGCTGTGGCAGCACTGGAATGGATGATAAGAGAAATGGACAGAAGATACAAAATGCTTAGAGAAGTAGGAGTTCGCTCGATTGAAGCCTTTAATAAAAAGGTTAGCGCCTCTCAGAAGCTACCTTATATAGTAATTGTCATTGATGAATTAGCAGATCTCATGATGGTGTCAGCCGGAGAAACGGAGCAAAAAATAGCACGTTTAGCTCAACTAGCACGTGCAGCTGGCATACATCTTATACTTGCCACTCAACGACCGTCTACAGATGTTATTACAGGGCTCATTAAAGCCAATATACCGGCGCGTGTGGCATTTGCCGTTTCATCTCAGATAGACTCTCGTGTCATTCTGGATCACTCTGGTGCAGAAAAACTCCTGGGAATGGGTGATATGCTATTTGTATCACCTCGTTATAGACACCCTATTAGGATACAGGGAGCTTATACATCCGATGAAGACATCGATTCAATCGTAGAATATTGGAGCAGTAAATATCCCCAACAATTTGAGGAGTTAAATCTCATTGAGTTATCTTCATCCAATGAAAACACATCTATTCGCAAGCACTCCTCTGATCCCCTGATAAAAGAAGCTTGGAAACTAATTGTCCAATACAACAGGCCATCTGTTTCATTCCTACAAAGGAAACTCCGAGTAGGTTTTAATAGAGCTTCTCGTATTATGGAGGAGCTCGAAGAATTGGGAGTAGTAAGTCCACCAGAAGGTCCACAAGGAAAGCGTCAAATTCTGAGAACAGACTACGATAACGAGCCATAGCTATTTCCATAGTTGTCAAAGATATAATCTATATATCTTAGATAATAATTTACATCAAATATCTCCTCAATTTCTTCTTCAGAAAAGATATTAGAAAGTTCTGATTTCACAACATCCTTGAGATTCAGAGATTCATCCTCCCAAACTTTCATAGACAGTGATTGAACAATATGATATGCTTCTTCTCTCACATAACCTTTTGCCATTAAAGATACCAAGAGCCTTCCGGCAAACACCAGACCTCTTAAATGCTCCAGATTTTTCTGTATATGTTTCTCATTTATCCTTATATCATTGATTAACTTGGTCATCAGCTCAGTACTATATGCCGCAATATGATACATATCCGGAAAAATAATTCTCTCAGTAGAAGAATGGGATATATCCCTTTCAAACCACAAATCATTGTTCTCCAATGCCACATTTACGTACGATTCTACAACACGTGCAAGTCCAGTAATACGTTCCCAAGAAATAGGATTTTTTTTATGAGGCATAGCAGAAGAACCCGCTTGGCCCTTATAAAATGGTTCTTGAATCTCAAGAATCTCTGTCAAATCCATTAGTCTAAAATTAATAGCCCACCTTTTAAGCGCAGACATCAGTTTGGCTATAGCCCACACAACATCGGCAAACACATCACGCGATATTACTTGAGTTGCCGGCATAAAACGCTTTAGGCCCAGCTTTTTGGCAACATACTCTTCTACATAAGGTGGCACATTGGCATATGTTCCCACAGCACCAGACAACTTCACATAGGAAATATCGTCGATCACTTGATTGAGTTTCTCCAACACTCTCATTCCCTCAAAGTGATAACCTAAAAACTTTAATCCCAATGTCATAGGTTCTGCATGTATACCATGCGTTCTACCTATTTGAGGTAAATATTTATATTTTTCTGCTACTGACATTAACCCCTCTAAAAGCCCCTGCCATAAAGATTTAATATATCTCAAACTATCCAAATTTAAAAGCACAAATGTAGTATCCAGAACATCAGAGGATGTAAGTCCCCTATGAAAGTACTGTGCATCTTCCCCTATATATCGTGATACAACATTAACAAAAGCCACCACATCGTGTCTGGTTATTTTCTCTTCCTCTAAAATCTCATCAACGGTAAAAGTGGCCTTGCTCTTTATTCTTTCCACAACATCAGAAGGAATATCACCATTTTCCGCCATTCCCTCCAAGGCAAGTATTTCTATTTCCAACATTTTTTTAAATTTGTTATTAAGCTGCCAAATTTCAGCTATTGTTTTATCTTGATAGCGTTTTATCACAAAGCATCCCCCTCTCCTATATAATATTAATTCCACTAAAATCATAAGCAACAAGCAAAGGCATATTCTTTACATAAAGTCTAAGCAATGCCTCAGGACCCAGTTCTCCATAAGCAATAATCTCATACTCTTTGACAACCTCACCATAAACAACACCTGCACCACCTACAGCCAAAAGATATTCCATCTTACCTTTAATTAAAGACATGGCACCTTGTGAAAGTGAGCCCTTACCAATAATTGCATCAAATCCTCGTGATATAAGCCATGGGAAAAATTTCTCCATTCGAGCGGTAGTCGTAGGCCCACAGGCACCTACTGCAAGCTTTCCTTTGAATGAAGGGCCACAAAAGTAAACGGGATAGATATTATCAAATACAAATTCATCTTCTACCATTTTTCTTAATGTACCATCACGCATTGTATACAAATATCCTGTATAATAAACCCAAGTTCCTGCTGATCTATTAAACATTTGTAGACCAACTCCGTGTTAAATAACATTGAAAAGAAACGACAGTGTGAAAACCTGCTATATGGGAAATTTCTGTTTCAATAGCCACATGGGCTATACCACATTTTCCCTCTATTATTCCTTGTGCCCCTCTATTACTACGTTCCCAAAGAGATGATAATACATCATTCTCTAGTAATGCCACTTTATGACTTTCATTTAACTCACCTATTTTCCTGAAAAGTGCCAATTTGGACAGCATCACCGCATCTGCCATAGTTCCCCCCATACCAATACCAATAGTTACGGGTGGACAAGACTTGGGGAATCTTATCAAAATCTCGGAAACCAGCCTATCTCTTATATCTTCTTCACTAGCAGAGCCATTAAACGTCAACATAAATCCCTGAAGTTCACTACCCGCCCCACTAACCTGAACTCCAACTTTTCCTTGCCACCTATCAATGATTTTGATAAAAGGAATTTGATTTTCTCCGAGATTAATATGTTCAAGAGGTGATTTAATCTGGCTGTTTCTCATATTCAGATCCTTCATGTAATCCATTAGTTGAGTTTTTAAAAGGGGCAGGTTTAGATTTCTGGCAACATCAGATGCAAGAAATATCGTAACAAGGCCAGTATCTTGACACATCGGTGTTTTAAAAACTCTGGCATGCTCCTGATTAACCAAATAAAGCTCAACAATTTTTCTTTCTACAGAGGAAATATTATTCGCTAAGCAAGACTCTAAATATTTCTTCATATCACTGCGAATGGAAAATAACGCACCAAATAGCAAATCTTTTATTATTTTCAGCATCCCCCTATGCCCCCATCAATTTATAAAGGGGCGGTATCCCGCCCCTCAAATTCGGTAATTATTTCTTTCCGCCCTTTTTGTTTTTCTTTCCAGTATGGTATTCATGGCGCTTATAATCGCTCATAATACCCTCTTTTGAAACCTTCTTGTTAAAGCGCTTTATAAGATCCTCAATAGACTCATTTTTTCTTCTGTGCACTTCTGCCATCATTTCTCCCCCCTTTCTTGAAGTAGTTCTTAAGCGAAGCCTTATCCTGGTGGCCAACCCATCTCACGTCCACCCAACACATGGACATGAAGATGGTCTACCGCCTGGCCGGCATCTTTACCACTATTGATAACAATTCTAAAACCCGTTTCAGCAATTCCTTCTAAATCCGCAACTCTTTTCGCAACCAGCAACAGATGTCCAAGCAGTGTTTCATGCTTTATGGGATCAGCCTCTGAAAGTGAAGGGATATGTTCCTTGGGAATAACCAAAATGTGAACCGGAGCCTGTGGATTAATGTCTCGGAAGGCGAGGGAAATCTCATCTTCGTAAACAACCTCTGCGGGAATTTCCCCTCTGACAATCTTACAAAAGATGCATTCAGACACTACCTTATCACCTCAAACTTTTTTATTGCGCAAGAGTATTATACTACAAATTGGGGTGATAAATATATGATTTTGCATTACATGGGTAAAGTAGACTCAACAAACCGATGGGCTAAAAAGTACAGAAACCTTAGGCAATTTCACGTTTTCTATGCAGGATATCAAACTGCGGGAAAAGGCCGTATGGCTAGAAAATGGATATCATCTCCCAATACCAACGTATTAATGACAATCGCACATCCTATTTCTAAAATATGTAATCCACCTTGGTTTTCAGGACTTGTAGCCAGTTATACTATCATCAATATCCTTAAAACATATGGCATTAATGCTTATTACAAATGGCCCAATGACATTTGGACAAACAGAGGTAAAATTGCAGGAATACTACCCGAAACAATATTAGAAGATAAAATCTCAGCTTTGATAGTAGGAATAGGCTTGAACGTTAACGAGAAATCGTTTCCCCAGAGTATACAAGCATCATCAATGTTCATTGAAACTGGAAAGACATATGACATTCATTATTTGATAAGAAAATTAGCCAACTTTTACATAGCATCAACTAGCCATACTCCTAGTCAAATCGTAAATTACCTATGGCAGCACTTTGTGTGGAAAGAAAAAGAAATCATCGCACTTCCGGATCGTATCACAGGTATAGCCAGTAATATGACAGAAAAAGGAGAACTAATCATAAGAACTAAAGAGGGAAAGAAACTTGTGTTAAAGTGGGGAGAAATAACAATAAGGAAAGGACTATAGCTAAGGAGGGGGGGTATCCCCCCTCCTAATGTTAGCTTATTTTTTTACAACGTTTACAGCTTGTGGTCCTTTCTCCGTCTCTTTGATCTCAAATTCTACTGCGTCTCCCTCGGAAAGTGTGCGATAACCTTCGCCTTTAATGGCCGTGTAATGAACAAATACATCGCCCTGACCATCATCACGGGTAATAAACCCATAACCCTTTTTGTCGTTAAACCACTTTACATGACCTGTAAGCATACTACAAAAACCTCCTGCTACCATTTACTCACACCGTCGGGATTTTCCCAATGATGTGGCATTTATATTATAACATTATTTCAGTTATAATGATGATGAGGTGAGAAATAGGTGAAAAAAGGATTCATTATATTATTAATCGTATTAATTGTGCTTTCTATAGTACCAATAGTATCAACAATACAAGCACAAAGTAGCCAAACTTACTTTAATCTGAAAAATATCTTTCCAACTTTGGTACCCACCCAAATTTTTTTCTGGCACAAAAAACCATTTTTTCTTATTGACAAGTCCTATATTTTAACTGCTTCAGGTAATATTGTATCTTTACCTTTTAATATCAAATCCATTATCCCCCGCAATGATGATATATTGTTAGAATCTAATTGCACACTATATACTTTTTCACCTACCACAACAGCAACACCTAGAATATTTACACAAGGTGTAGTACACATTGCTCCAGACAAATCAGGATACGCTATTTTTCATAACGGATATATTAGAATTTACAACACCGATGGAAAAGAAATATATCAATTAGACCCTCCTATTACAACATTTTCCATACATAAAGACAAACTCTATGTAATAAAAAATAACAAACTAATGGTTATTGAAAAAGGTCATTTGACCAACACCTCTACATTAACACATACTTTCTTTGGATTTCTCTCTACCACTAGTACCGTTTACCTTGTGTCAACAGAGGGAATAGCTACCGCCGACAATTGCAACAAAATAAAAACATATCCAGAACCTATAAGATATATCGATTCCACAGGACAATACATATTTGCTCTTACCAAAAGCGGAGTTCTCTACAGATTAGAAAAACAATCATGGCTCAAGATTAAAACGTTTTCACAGATAAGCAAACTAATGGGTAGTTTCATCTTGACTGCAACCTCTTCCTATATAGTATCCAGCTCGGGAAAAGTAGTTTATTACTCTTCGTGGATAAAAGCATATCACATAGAAGATATCGGAATAACAAATGGAGAGGTTACTGTCAAGCTTTACCCTAAATACTTCATTAGACTCGATGACCAAACAGCTATAACCCCACCACAAACATTAGTTAAAGAGGATGAACATTGCCATACCGCTTCAAAAACTAACAATCAAATTATAGGATGTTCTCCA